>CAURRB010000023.1:0-20965 GCA_963527085.1 Streptococcus oralis | reverse complement strand
AATCACGATTGACAAAAATCTGTGCTCTCTTTTCATCTACCAAGATATCACCAAATAATTTACGGTCAATTCCTAGCTGGTTGATGATTGTTCCCAATATTTTTCCATGACTCAGTTGTTCAAACTTACTCGGATAACAAATTTCCAACAAGGCCATTTCAAAGTCTGACATCTCCGGTTCAAAGTAATCTGGATAGAGAAGAACTCGAACCGACTCTGTCGGAAGAAAATCACCACTACTTTGGCAACCCAGTCCATATGTCCCAGCTAGCACCCTCAAGATCTGTTCCTGATGGGGATTGATAAAAGGAGTAAGTACAGGCGCATAGGTATCTTCTACCCGCTTGATCCACTCTAAACCCTTATCAATAAAAGGAATATCATCTTGGGAAAAATGCTGATAAATGGCTCGATTTACTGTCATAGTAATAGGACTAGTCGTGTTAAGATATTTCCAACAAACTGAATCAGAATCAGCGCCGCCCAAACCGTAAAATCAAGACCAGCAAATTGTAGATTGAGCTTACGAAGTGGCTCAATAACTGGGCGAGCAAGTCTGATAACTAAGCGACCTAGCTGACTTTCATAGGCATTTGGAAACCATGAAAGCAGAGCAAATGCAACGAGAATGATGGAATAAATGCTAACCGCATTTTGGATTAAACGGATTAAGAAAATCATTATCTTGCTCTATTTCGTTTAATATCAAAACCAAACTCAGTGCTTTGTGATTCATCTGGAAGTTTGATATCTTCAATATTCACGACAACGTTGACAGGAGTCAATAGATACATCGTACTCGCAACTTTTTTCATATTCCCAGCTAAGACATGGCGGGCTCCATCCAAGTAATCAAGGCAACGACGGGCTTGAACCTCTGTCATGTATTGGAAATCAATCAAAATACTTTCATTTCCAGCCAACAAATCTACAATTTCAGTTGCATCTTCATATTTTCTTGGATAGCGAACGTCAATTGTCACTTTCTCATCTGAACGATGGCTTTGCATTGCCAATTCTTGCTGACGCGCATGAAGACGAGTAATATTTGCATCTTTTGCTGATCCTGACTGAGCAGGTGCTGGTAATTCTTTAGAAGATGAGATGGCTGGGCTAACTGTTTCCTCTTGTTGAGTCTGGTAGTTAGTCGTTTCTTCTCCGTCTTCTGTAAAATAATCTATAAATTTATCGAATCTATCTTTTAAAGACATAGCTCTCTCCTATTTAAAAAATGCTGTACCGATTCGAACAAAGGTTGAGCCGAACTGAATCGCTTCTTTAAAATCACGACTCATTCCCATGCTTAGCTCTGTCATCGGCATATTAGGGATTTGTTTTTCTCTAATTTCTGCTTGCAGAGCCTGCGTATCCTTGAAAATTTCTTTCAATTCATCACTGTCTGCCTCAAAAGGAGCCATGGTCATTAAACCAACATACTCAATCTGATCTAACTCAGCCAATTCTGGCAAAAGTTCTAGCAATTCTTCTTTTGAAAACCCATGCTTGCTTTCTTCCCCAGAAATATTGACCTGCAAGAAACACTTGATAACATGATCTGTTCTCTTTTGAATTTCCTGGGCTAACTTAAGGGAGTCTAAAGCATGAAAGTAATCCACAAATGGGATTACTTCTTTCACTTTCCGTCTCTGTAGTGTTCCTATTAAATGCCAAGTAACTGGGTAATCTTTCAAGACCTGATATTTTTCTAAAAATTTATCAACTCGATTTTCACCTATATGACGGACACCAAGCGGAAGCAAGGCTTCCGCTGTTTGTACATCTACATACTTTGTCACTGCGATTACTGAAACAGCATCTAGAGCACGGTTGGCTTCTTGACTAGCATCAGCTATTTGCTGAAAAACTAATTCAGTATTTTTTTTCAAATTCATTGATTAACGATTTTTGAAGAATGGAGGTGTATCCAATTCATCTTCATCTTGTGAAACTGGTGTTTCGAAGCGTTCTACTGGTGAAACAACTGGATCTGTTTGACGAACAATAGACTCACGACGCAAGTCCCAGTCTCCAAAAGCAGATGCTTGGTTAGTTTCAAAGCGACGTGGGCTTGATTTAGGCAATTCTGCTGTCTCTTCCAAGTCGAATTGACGGTCAAATGTGTGTGCTTGAGGAGCTTTAGTTGATGGACGTCCAACTGGTTGGTTGTTACGAGCTCCAACTACTTTTTCCACTCGCTCTTGGCGAACACCTGTCGCTACAACAGTAACACGGATTTCATCCTTCATGCTTTCGTCAATTGATGTTCCAAGCCAGATGTTTACACCTTGGCCAGCTGCTTGGTTGACTATTTCTGAAGCTTCTTCTGCTTCAATCAAGGTCAAATCAAGACCACCAGTAACGTTGACGATGACATCCTCAGCACCATCGATAGTTGTTTCAAGAAGTGGAGAGTAAATTGCTTTACGAGCCGCTTCAACAACGCGTTCTTCACCACTACCGATACCGATACCCATAAGGGCATTCCCTTTGTTGGCCATTACAGTTTTCACGTCAGCAAAGTCAAGGTTAATCAATCCTGGGTTCGTGATCAAGTCAGTAATCCCTTGAACACCTTGGCGAAGAACGTTATCTGCTTCGCTAAGAGCTTCAAGAAGTGGCGTTTTCTTATCAACGATTTCAAGCAAGTTGTTGTTAGAGATAATCAACAAAGTATCAACATGCTCGCGAAGTTCGTTGATTCCTTCTACAGCGTACTGACCACGTTTGCTTCCTTCAAATCCGAAAGGACGTGTCACGACACCAACTGTAAGAGCACCAAGATCTTTAGCGATACGTGCAATGACAGGGGCTGCACCTGTACCAGATCCACCACCCATACCAGCAGTGATAAAGACCATGTCTGCTCCAGTGATAGCTTCCGTCAAAGCTTCTTCACTTTCTTCTGCAGCTTTACGTCCAACTTCTGGACGACCTCCAGCACCCAAACCACGAGTCAATTTTGGACCAAGTTGGATAACTGTTTCTGCTTTCGTACTGCTAAGGGCTTGTACATCAGTGTTGGCTGCGATAAATTCTACACCAGCAACACCTTCGTCAACCATGCGGTTGATGGCGTTACCACCACCACCACCGACACCAATTACCTTAATAACTGCGCCTTGAGCTGCTGCTGTATCAAATGAAAATGTCATAATTTCTTATCCTCTTTTATTCATCAAACATGCTTCCGATCAAACCACGGAAACGTTCTGTTAGCTTCGGTTTACTTTGAGAACTTGCTTGGAATTCTTCCTTGGGAGCAACTGGAGCTTCCTGCACAGTTTCAGCTGGAGCTGCTTGTGCTGGACTTGGTTGCGCTACTGGATTCAAACGTTGATTTGGAATGCCAAAGTTGATTGGTTTTTGACGAAGGAATTCATCTCCTTTAACTGCTTTTTGAGCAAGAAGATTCACTTCTGTCAATTTACCAGCAAACTCAGACAAACTAATCACGTGAGCAAATGCAGGGTTGCGAATTCCCACTTGGTTTGGTACGTGAAGTTTTACTCGAACACCAAATACTTCTTGGGCTAATTCAACAATTCCTGGTAAAATTGCATTTCCACCGATAAGGACGATACCACCTGGTAAATCTAACAAGTGTCTTCTTTCCAACTCTTGTTTGATTTGGTCAAAGATATGTTTGATACGTGCTGAGATAATTTCTGCCAAGTAGCTTTCTGTTACTTCAACAGGTTCTACTTCACCAATTACTTCAACTTGGAAAGTTTCGTTACTTGCAAGTGGAACGTAAGCTTCACCATAGTTCAGTTTCAAACTTTCTGCAATTTTTTGAGATGTTTTCAAGACTTTAGAAATGTCTTTAGTAACGTAATCTCCACCTTCTTGGTAGATGTTAGTGAACTGCAATTCTTGGTTGCGGATAGTCGCTACAGTAGTTTGACCTCCACCCATATCGATGACAGTCGCACCAAATTCGCGTTCACCTTCATTGAGAACTGAGTTTACGATTGCCAATGGTGAGATAATCACATTGTCAACATGAATACCTACACGCTCCACTGTCTTGCGGAGATTGTGTAGAATTGTACGAGGTCCTGTGTAAAGCAGACCACGCATTTCCAAGCGGACACCCATCATACCACGAGGGTCACGGATGCCTTGGAATCCATCCACGATGAATTCTTCTGGAATAAAGGTAATCACTTCACGGTCAGGAGTCATGCTCTTTGTCAAAGCTGATTTGACAACATTTTCAACATCTTGATCTGTGATTTCTTTGGTATCTGAAGTTACAGGAATCATTCCTTGTGTTGGTTCAACCTGCAAGAGGTTTGCTGGAAGGCCAACGTTAACAGACTTAATAGAAATACCAGCTTTCTCTTCCGCCTGTGTGATTGCGGATTTGATTGCTGAAGCAGCTGCTTCAATATCAACAATAATTCCGTCTTTTACACCTTTACTTTTGGCATTGCTAACACCAATTACATTTACTTCACCATCTCTATGCTCAGCTACTAGCACTTTAATCGAGCTAGTTCCGATATCTAAGCCTGTAAAAAAACCATCTCTAGTCATTACATCGCATCCTCTCTGTCTTCCAAGTTTCTCACTTCTATTTAATAACTATGTTTGGGCATAGCTATTCAAAGAATATTATAACACAAAAAATCCAATCGTGCTTAGTTTTTTATAAAATTCCTGCATGTTTTTTGAGAAAATTCTAGAAAAATTCTTCTTCTAAGAGATTATTTGAAGTTAACGTTCACAATTTCCTTTCTGTTTCTTAAAAATCCAAAAAAGAGAAGATCATTTTAGATCTTCTCTTGAATAAATTCTTCCGATTTTTGTTGTAAAAAATTTTCTACTAATTTCCCTGTTAAGCGAATTGCTATCACGATAACAGTCGAAACAATGAGATAATTTAAGGGCTGGCCAAAACTTCCAACAAGTGGTGGTTTGTTTAAAAATCCATAATCTCCACCTACAACTAAGTTAACAACCCATATCAAGCCATTTAAGGCGAAGGTAATTACCGTCACATTCTTCAAATCGAGAAGGGATGGCTGATAGTTTCTAAACAAATATAGAAGCGCATTTCCTAAAAGGGCAACATGTCCGATAATGAAGGACAAAATGGTCACGTGTGGAAATGGGTAGGGATCAAAGAGAGGGTAAGCTAGTGCTGCTGTTGCTCCAAAAGTTCCTAAAAGGGCAAAGTATTGTTTGTACTTGGATGTTCCTGGAATCAAGAGCATCACAAACATGGCGATACGGCAATGATAGAAGGGCAAACTTTCTGATAGGGGCATGAGATTGCCCCAATACCAGCTATACAGAACAATCAGTTGAACAGACTGAAGGATCTGAATAAAACGCTGGTAAGCTACTTTGTCGCGAAAACGATAAGAAGCATAGAAAGTAAGAGCCAGTAAACATAACAAACCAATGTACCAGTGGAGTTCAAACTGGGGCGGTTCTGATATCTGTGTGGTAAATAATTTATCCCACAAATTCATATTCTATTCCTCGTTCATCTAGCTAGAGGCAGTAAAAAATTCACTTTCTCCAGCTTTTAAATTTTTTGAAAAAACTTGATTCTATGACATACATAGAACACTTGCGTCTTAAATTCGCAACCTATTATATCATTTGTATTGCAGAAATGCACTGATTTGAAATCTACAATTTCATATGGAAATCTCTAAACTACATTAGGCTTTCGACCAACTCGGCTAGATTCATGGAGTTAGAGCCTTTAAGCAAAATTTGGTCATTGGCTCCAAGGCTTTCCTTAACCTTCTTGACTAGGTCTTCAAATTGGTCCTCGTCAGCTGTTTTCTTGAAGTAGAAAACGTGACCGATTGGGAACATTTGACTGGCAAGTTGAGCCAATTCCGCAATATCTTCTCCGTAGAAAATAACGGTATCCAGCACATCTGGTGATAGGCTTAAAATCATCTGGTTATGGAGTTGGACTGATTGGTCGCCGAGTTCCTTCATGTCTGCCAAGACAGCGATTTTCTTGCCTCCTTCGTTAGCTGGGATGGCAGAAAATGTCTCCAAAATCAACTTCATGGCTGTTGGATTGGCATTGTATACGTCTGACAGAATATCTGCTCCATTGGCTGCTTTCTTCCACTCGGTGCGGTTACGCGTCAATTCTAGGTTCTGGAAAGCCTGACGAATTTGCTCCTCTGAAACTCCTTCTTGTAGAGCTACATAAGCAGCAATCATAGCATTGGTGGCATTGTACTTACCTGTCACTGGCAAATCGAGGGTTTGTTCCAAAAAATTAGCCTTAAAGGTCAGACTATCCTTGCGTTCGACCAAGTCTGTGATTTCTAACTCAGCTCCTGGCCCAAAACGAACTACCTTTTTATCGGTAGGCAAGTAGTCCTCTACAATCGGGTCAGCTGGTGCCAAAAGCAAAGAACCTGGTGCCATACCGTCTGCAATTTGCATTTTCCCTTTAGCGATTTCCGAACGGTCTTTGAAAAAGGCCAAATGAGCTTCTCCAACCAAGGTCACAATGGCTGTCTTTGGATGAGCCAATTCAGACAAGAGATGGATATCACCCAAGTGATCCTGCCCCATCTCCAAGACCAACTTTTCTGTTCCTTCAGGCATGTGGAGAACTGTGTAAGGAAGGCCAATCTCGTTATTGTAATTGCCTTGGGTTTTGTAGGTCTTGTAGGTTGTTGACAGTAAATGAGCCAACATATCCTTGGTCGTTGTCTTGCCATTTGAACCTGTAACTGCAAAGACATCAACCGCTGTTTTTTCAAGATAGTAGGCAGCGAGAGTTTGAAAGGCTTTCAAGACGTCGTCTACTAGAAGGTAGGGATGATTTGCAATCTCTTTCTCAGATAAGGTTACTACTGCACCATTTTCAAAAGCTGTTTCGATAAAGTCATGACCATCACGCGCACCTTTAAGTGGCACAAACAAATCACCTGTTCCAATCAAACGACTGTCAAACTCAGCCTTTTCTAACTGAACGTCCGCAAAAAGACTAACATCATTTTTAGCTCCTACAACTTGGGCCACTTCATGGATTGTTAATTTCATTTCTACTCCTTTAAAAAGGGTTGAAGTCCGAGAACTCTAGTCACCATGCAGTGATAGTTCTGGCTTCTACCCTCTCTTTCATTTTTATAGCAAATGCGCTTCACGCTTGTCAAAACTTTGCTTAGCAAGGTCAACCAAATGCTCGATTAGTTCTGGGTAGCTGATTCCCATATTGTCCCAAAGTAGTGGGTACATAGACCACTGGGTAAAACCTGGCATGGTATTGAGCTCGTTTAGAAAAATCTCGCCCTTATCTGTATAGAAGAAATCACAACGAGACAAACCGAGGCCACCGATTGCACGGAAGGCAGTTTCTGCATTTCGACGCATGATAGCTACCACATCATCACTAATCTTGGCTGGGATGTCCATGGTAATCTTGTTATCGATATATTTGGCATCATAGTCATAAAAGGCAACATCCTTGACCACTTCACCAGGAAGCGTGCTCTTGACATCGTAGTTGCCCAAGAGACCAACCTCGATTTCACGAGCATTCACCCCTTGCTCTACTAAGACACGGCTGTCATATTGAAAGGCAAGCTCCAAAGCTTGGCGTAGTTCCTCATGGTTTTCAGACTTAGAAATACCGACACTTGAACCCATGTTTGACGGCTTCGTGAAGACTGGATAAGTCAATTTTTCTTCAACTTCAGCGATTTTAGCAGTCACATCATCACCTTCGACGATGGCCACATAAGGTACTTGGGCAATCCCGGCAGACTCCAAGACACGCTTAGTCGTGATTTTATCCATGGCAAGACTAGATGACAAGATATTGCAGCCGACATAGGGCATTTTTAAAACTTCCAAGAATCCTTGAACAGAGCCATCCTCTCCCATTGGGCCATGAAGAACTGGAAAGACCACTGCACCTTCTTCA
Source organism: Streptococcus oralis (assembly GCA_963527085.1). Taxonomy (GTDB): domain Bacteria; phylum Bacillota; class Bacilli; order Lactobacillales; family Streptococcaceae; genus Streptococcus; species Streptococcus oralis_CV. Next base: position 13,050 of record CAURRB010000023.1, on the reverse strand, counting down.
TAGATGGAACTTGGCGCTATTTTCTTGTCCCAGTCAATAGTCGCATTGGTCATGAGACGATCTTCTTGACCTGGAGTCTGGCTAAATTCTTGCGTTTTAATAAAGTCACCTGACTGGCTGATGAAGAAAGTCTTGACTGTGAAACGGTCGTAGTTGACCGCACGCATGACACTTTCAGCTGAAAGGACAGAGACTTCACGCTCTGCACTACGTCCACCGTATAAAAGAATAATCGTTTGTTTCATATTACTTGTCCTAATTCTAATAGAATACTCGTTCTTTAGTATATCATATTTGCTTCTTTTTTGAAACTTGAACATGGTACTAGAATTCAAGAAACATAAAAGAGACCTATAACATCAAAGTCGGTCTCCTTAATTTTCTTATAAATGAATTTAGTTCGTAAATTTGTCTACTCCTACAACTCTGTCCGATTTTCAATGGCTCGTAAGAGTGTGACTTCGTCCGCATACTCGATATCTGCTCCCACGGCTAGTCCTCGTGCTAGGCGAGTGACTTTGATGCCAGCTGGCTTGAGGAGACGAGAGAGATACATAGATGTCGCTTCTCCATCCGCTGTCGCATTGGTTGCCACAATCACCTCTGAAACCTCACTATCCATGAGACGGGTCATGAGACTCTTGAGGTTGATATCGTCTGGGCTGATACCATTCATCGGAGAAATGAGGCCGTGCAAGACATGATAGAGTCCATGGTATTCCTGGATGTTTTCCATAGCAGCCACGTCGCGACTATCTTCTAGCACCAAGATGGTTGTCTGGTCTCGAGTCGGATCCGTACAAATCGAGCAAGGGTCATCATCGGTCAAACGACCACAGATGGAACAATAGGTTAGTTCCCGCTTAGCAGACAGGAGATTTTTGGCAAATTCATTGACATCGTCATCAGACATTCCAATGGTATAGAAGGCTAGGCGGGTAGCCGTTTTAATCCCGATACCTGGTAACTTTGAATAGCTATCAATCAGCTTGGCAATAGGTGTTGGATACAGCATAAGTTCCTTTCTAATTCATTGGATGATGTTGGTGATAAAGATTGATAATATCGCGTGCAATCGAAGGTCCGACACCGTTTGTTAAGTTGGTGTTATGAGGAAAGACGACTGCGACCGCGATTTGAGGATTTTCGGTCGGTGCATAGGCGACTGCGTTGGTATTATTGGCTTTTTGACCGCCATTAACGTAACTTTCGGCAGTACCCGTTTTCCCGCTGATGGAAACGGCTGCGCCATTTGAAAAGGCACGACCAGTTGTCAGAGCACTCGTTCCATGCGAAACTTGATAGAAACCTTGTTGCAAGATAGCCATATCTGATTCTGAGATATTGACCTTGTTCAGTTCCTTAGTGGCTGTTTCTTGAACCAGACTACCTAAACCACCTTGGTCATTGTTTCCATAAACCCCTTCAACGATGTGAGGAGCCAATCGTACACCATTGTTTGCAATGGTTGCGACATACTGGGCTAACTGCATCGGTGTGTAGTTGTCAAACTGACCAAAGGAATTATTGATATAGTTCCCCAAATCAAATTCTTTTGGCGTGAATCCTGTGGATTCATCTGGGAGGTCAATTCCTGTTGAAGCTCCGAGTCCATATTCCCCAAAGGTTGATCGCAGTTTGCCCATTGCAGTCTCTAACTGTCCCGTTTCGGCCACCATGTTTGGTGTGTAGGTCTGTCCCATGATTCCTAGCGCGGTTTGAACCATATAGGTATTAGAAGAGTACTCTAGAGCCTCAACTGCTGTGATAGGGAAAGAGCCATAGGACAAGGTGTACCATGAATTGATAGGGGCCGAACCTTGGAAAACAATCGGCTGGTCTGTCAAGGTTTGATTGCCTGACAAGACTCCATTTTCCCAACCAGAGCTGATGGTCGCTGCCTTAACGACAGATCCTGGCACAAAGACATTAGTTATCGTTCCAAGCGAATCTGAACTTAATTTACCGGATTCGACATCATGCTTGACACCTGACATCGCCAAAACTGCTCCGGTTTTAGGATTAAGGGCTACGGCGTAAACCCCTTCAGAATATTTGGCTCCACCGTTACCCAACTCTGAGTTGAAGTAGCTCTTGAGTAGGTCGTCCACACCATTCTGGAAAGCTAGGTCAACCGTTAACTTGATATTGTTTCCTTTGCTTCCTTCTTCAACATTTTCCACACTTTCCATATTTCCGTGTTTGTCGAGGTGGATTTCCTTAACGGAACGTTTGCCTTGAAGAACATCTTCATATTGCTTTTCAAGATAGGAAGTTCCCACTCGGTCATTGAGAGAATACCCTTTTTTGAGATAAGCATCAACTTCCTCTGCCGGAAGTCCTGACTTCTCATTTGAAACGCTACCGACGATCGTCGATAAAGATGTATCCAGTACTTTACGATCCCATGAGGTTGAAATACTGATACCTGGTAATTCCTTGGACGCTGATGCAACGAGAGCAACTTGGGTATCATCTAAGGCATCCGTAGAAATGGTACCCGTCGCAAAATTTTCAACGGCATTGAGCTGACTAAAGAGATAGATTTCCTTTTTCTGGTCATCTGTATAATTGAGTTGACTCACGTCAATGCTTTCAACCGCATTATTGTAAAGTGTCGCTTCCGATAAGCGGTTCCCATCTGAATCCAGGCGTTTATCGCTTGGCAAGGATTCGACTGTTTTTTTGTAAATATCCTGGTCCGCCAAGTAGTAGTCTGCAATCTGTCGATCAGTCAGATCAGGGGAAGTTACATTTACATATGTGAGAAGTTTCTTGGCTGTCTCCTTCAATTCAGCTGCCGTCATTTTATTGTTTCGTGTGAAAGAAACAACCTGCTTGACAGTGTTTTCTACCAAGGGTTTCCCTGCCGAATCATAGATCTGTCCACGAGCTGAACTGGTTGTTACCCTTGTTTGGCTGGCTGAGGCCAATTTTGTTTCATAGAAATCTTTATTGAGCACCTGCATGTATAACAATCGACCAATAATGGTCATAAAGAGCAGGATGACAATCGCAAATAGTAAATTAAGCCGAATCGGAATCGAATGGCTATTAAATTTTCTCATACAACTAAGACTCTTTTCTAGAAAAATTCCCGATTTCCACCTTTATTTTCCCTAAAATAATAGAGTGAATAGGTGAAGCTCAGTACATTTCATTGTACCATATTTTACGGAGAAACTCTTGGAAAAGTCGAAGCATTTTTTGACTTTCAACTGAAAATGCCTTTTTATTTGGTTATCCTAACTTCTATGATATAATGATAGTAATAGTTAGGAAAGCGTTAACTTTTAAGACTTTGACTCATAAAAAGGAGCCTCATGAACAAGCCAGATATCGCAACCATAATCGACCTCCATTTTGAAGAATTAACCGAGCTCGAGCAAGAAATCGCTCGCTATTTTCTGCAAGCTGAAACAATCCAAGATGATCTCTCTTCTCAGCAAGTTACCCAGAAATTACATATCTCCCAAGCAGCCTTGACCCGCTTTGCCAAAAAGTGTGGTTTTACAGGCTACCGAGAGTTCGTCTTTCAATACCAGCACCAGTCTAGTAAACCGGACACTCATTCGCACAAACACAGTCCTTTGACCAAACGTGTTTTACGAAGCTACAGTATCATGAGAGAACAAACACAGGATTTGATTGACGAAGAACAACTGGAACGCGTCGCCCAATTAATCGATGACGCTGAACGTGTTTACTTTTTTGGAACGGGAAGTTCTGGTCTGATTGCCCGTGAGATGAAACTGCGCTTTATGCGTCTAGGTGTTGTCTGTGAAGCTTTGACCGATCGGGACGGCTTTGCTTGGACGACCAGTATCATGGATGAAAACTGTTTGGTACTTGGCTTTTCTCTATCAGGCACTACCCAATCCGTCCTCGATAGTTTGTTGGATGCCAAGGAAATGGGTGCCAAGACCATTCTCTTTACCAGCGCTCCAGACAAAAACAGTCAGGCCTATACCGAAACAGTCCTTGTCGCAAGCCATAGTCAATCTTCTTACATCCAACGTATTTCCGCTCAACTTCCTATGCTCTTTTTAACAGATTTGATTTATGCCTACTTTTTAGAAATCAATCGCGAAAGCAAAGAAAAGATCTTTAACAGCTATTGGGAAAATAAAAAGCTCAACGGCTATCGTAGACAAAAACGCGTTAGAAAATCCTAGTTTGGTTGAACCAAACTGGGATTGTTTTGTTTTGAAATGATAATAGGCTCCCAACATCACTGCTGTATTTTGGTGATGGACAAATTCTAATCGTAAAATAAAACGAGCTATTCTTCAGAAGTACGTTCTATAAGATTATAGTTTAATGCAAAGTGTAGCGATGTAGTCATTTCCATAAGGTGATAATCGATGTCTTTTGTCACACGATTCATAAAAATCAATCATAGCGAGACCATTTTTAAGTTGTCCTCTAATCTGACTTTCTAAGGTATGGCTAAATTCATATCCATATTCTGGATTGATAGTGATTTTGCCTTCCTCTTCAAGCTCTCTTGAATTAAAAGGCAGTGAAAACTTTAACAGCAATTCCTCATCGGGTTTGTCCCATACAATGTCAGCATCATACATGTAGATCCAGGGATTCATAAATCCGACCATTAACAAACCACCCTTTTTCAATACTCGGGAGGCTTCTTTATACATGTTTTCTAAATCTTCTATGTATACATTTGAAACCGGATTAAAAACAATATCAAAAGTTTCATTTTCAAATGGAAATGGTTTTGTCATATCACCTTGAACGGTATTGATTTTTAAGCCTTCTCGTTTTGCAACCATTTCATCTCTTTCTAATTGTGATTTAGAAAAATCCATAATGGTGACATCATAACCTTTTAGAGCAAAAACGGGCCCCTGCTGTCCACCACCACAAGCTAACCCTAATATCTTTTTCCCGTTTGCTTTTTCAAACCATTCTATCGGAACTTTTTTCCCAACAGTTAAGGCAACAGAAATTGGATGTTTTCTAACTTCTCCTAATTCTTCCTGTGTCAATGGCTCAGTATAGTCGTTTTTTACATTATTCCATCTATCTTCATTTAATTTTATATAATTACTCATCTTACAATCTCCTCGTAATTTTATATGATTTCGACTTCAGGTGAATAGGTTCCCATTACATTTTTTCACCTCTACAAATTCTAATTTACCAATTTTTCGTCCACCTCATTATATCATTTTTCCACATTTTCCCATTTACTCAAGCTAATTATCAATTAAATAGGTGATAGAATTGCTCTCGCCTTGTAGTTCTTCATCTCTCCTTAACTTCTCATGCAAGGCAGTTATTTTCTCCTAGTTTCTCACGATTACCTCCTTTGGCTCAAATTTTTCAATAAAAAAAGAATTAAGCAAAACAGTTTTCACTCAAGTAGTGATTCAGTGTTTTTCTTAATTCTATAGCTCCAAACTAGGATTGTTTTGTTTTGAAATGATAATAGGCTCCCAACATCCCTGCTGTGTTTTGGTGATGGGCAAATTCTAATCTCGTCTTTTCAGCTAGGCTTGGTACCAAGGCCACCTTCAAGGCTGTGCGGATCTTTGGTTTGAGGATAGCCTCTTGCCCCATGATACCGCCACCGAGAATGACTACTTCTGGATTGGCAACGTAGCAAATATTTGCCAGACCTTTTCCTAGATAGTCTACCATGCGGTCAATCCCAGCCATACAGATCTTGTTTCCTTCGGTAGCTTCCTTGAAGATGCGTCGCCCATTCCACTGATCAATTGGATCTCCATGAGCTGTTGCTACATACTCAACCAAGGCTGTCGTAGAAGCAAGATCCTGAAAAGCTCCATCCTGCATGTGCATGTAACCGACTTCGCAGGCCGAATTGCTAAATCCATGGAAGACTTTCCCATCCATAATCAAGCAACCACCGATACCTGTTCCAATGGTCAAGCAAAGTGTGATACTCGCTCCCTTGCCTGAACCAGATACTGCCTCAGCCAGACCTGCACAGTTGACATCATTTTCAATCTCACAAGGAATCGCAAAACTAGTCTCGATTTCCTTCTTGAACTGGGTCCCTGCATAGTTAGGTATTTGTGGGCCGGCATAGAAAATCTCACCTTTATCAGGATCGACCATTCCCGCCGAAGAAATGGCAATACCTGCTACTGGGCCCTTTTCTAAATAGCTGGCTACGATATCTTTTGTCTTTTGTAAGATATGGGGTCCACCCTTTTGCGCCTCAGTTGGCATTTCATGCGATTCAACAAGTTGGCCTTCTTGGTCGATTAAACCATATTTGATATTGGTTCCACCGATATCAATTGCAACGTAGTGTGTCATAAATACCTCCTTATGGATTAGAGGAAGCGCTCCTTGGTTTCACGAATCAAGGCTGCAGCTGCTTCTACAACTGGACGATCTTCTTCAGTCACTGGTGTCAATGGTGAACGAACAGAACCAATATTCAAACCTTCATTGATCTTCAAGACTTCCTTAATCACACCATACATATTTCCATGTGCAGCAGTCAATTTACCAATGATTGCATTGATAGCGTATTGCAATTCACGCGCTGTTTCCAAGTCTTTGTCAGCAATCAACTCATTGAGTTTCAAGAAGAGTTCTGGCATAGCACCATAAGTACCACCGATACCAGCTTTAGCACCCATGAGGCGACCACCTAGGAACTGTTCATCTGGACCGTTAAAGACAATGTGGTCTTCTCCACCAAGGCTGACAAAAGTTTGGATATCTTGAACTGGCATAGAAGAGTTCTTAACACCGATGACACGTGGATTCTTCAACATTTCAGTGTAAAGGCTTGGAGTCAAAGCAACACCTGCCAACTGAGGAATGTTGTAAATAACATAGTCTGTGTTTGGTGCTGCAGCACTAATGTCATTCCAGTATTTGGCAACTGAGTACTCAGGCAAGCGGAAGTAAATCGGTGGAATCGTTGCAATGGCATCTACACCCAAGCTTTCCGCGTGGCGAGCAAGTTCAATACTGTCTTTAGTATTGTTGCAAGCTACGTGAGCAATGATTGTCAATTTGCCCTTGGCAACTGCCATGACTTCTTCCAAAATCAACTTGCGGTCCTCTACGCTTTGGTAGATACATTCACCAGAAGAACCATTGACATAGAGACCTTGAACTCCCTTATCAATGAAGTATTGAACCAAGGCACGCGTACGCTCTGGACTTACTTCTCCTTGATCATCATAACATGCGTAGAAGGCTGGAATGACACCTTCGTATTTTTTTAAATCTGACATAGATTTTCTCCTAAGATTTCTTTTTTCTGCTGAGAGCAGTTCTATTTTTTACAAGTTTAGTATACACCTTGTGAAAATCGCTTTCAATATCTTGTATACACTTAGATTTTAGTTTCTACTTGTATTTTAGAAACTGTAACGATTGAAAGTAGTTTCAGAAACAAGTCATCCTACTGGTATTTGGCGAAGATTTTCTCCATCAAACCTGCTTGGAGAAAGACTAGCAAACCAAAACCAAAGAGGATAAAAGCTGATCCACCCAAAAGGAGAGTGAAGGCGGATAGATAAAGAACCATCACAATGAGAAAGAGAATGGCTAACATGAGGAAGAACCACGGAAAGTTAAAACTTGCCAAGATAAGCCCTTTTTGCAGCACTTCTTTCCATGACAAATCATAGCGCGCAGCGATGGGATAACTAGCTAGCATCACCAGAGTGAGGAAGATGAGAATCCCCAAACAAATTGCTTTCACAATCTGGAAAGGCAAAGCTGTCTGGCCCCAGAAGAGATAGAGATCTAAAAGGCTTAATGACACAATGCCCAACTCTAGCAGACCTAACTGAAGCCCCAGTTTCAGATTTTGCTTGAAGGCTCTTAGATAGGTTCTGAAAACTGGAACTCGTCTGCTTCTCTTAATCTCAAACATGGTCTCGTAAAGGCTGATTTTCGCCACTCCAATCGTCACAATGGGCAAACAAGAGACGACAAAAAGAAGGTTGACTGTCACGATATCCAAGACCTTCTCACTGAAACGCATGAGAAAATTATCTGTATCAAATGCTGCCTTGATAAGGCTTACTCCTTTTTGTGCCATGTTTGCTCCTCCTGATTCTTTTAATCAATCAAAATTTTAAAGAGATATTTGCGAACTTTTTCTTCCATACCTGCATAACCATTTGGCTGGTGTGGTTCTCCGGGGAAGAAAATCGCAAAATTGTGATAACCCAACAAGAGTGGGTATTTTTCATGACAATGGACAAAGCCAATGTCGCTCGCTTCGTCGAATGCTACCGCCTCGTCTTTGATACGTGAACCGTAGCTCGAATATTCATGTCCTTCTACCAGCAAATGCAAGTCTGCATAGTTTTTATGATGCTCAAATTGATCATTTTCAGCTTGATTGAGGACATTTTCCTGCACAACTAGAAAGACCTTGTCCCCGTCAATCTCATACTTACCGAGTTCGAAAGAATCCTTACGGTGCTGATAGAGATAGTCGATAGCCTTGTCTAGATTGGGATGGATTCCCTTGTAAAAGGCGATGTTTTTCAAATCGTCAAAAATCATACTGTTTCCTTCGTTTCTGATAGTTAACTAAAATCGTAAATTAAGTTTATAAGTGTCTGACAAAACTTCACGAAGTAACTGCATACTCTCCATTTTGTAGACACTTATAACTCTGTATTCTCTTATACTCAATGAAAATCGAAGAAGAAACTAGGAAGCTAACCGCAGGCAATACTTAAGTATGGCATGGTAACGCAGACGTAGTTTAAACTCGATTTTCGCAAGGTCTTATCCTTTAACAGCTCCCATAGTGATCCCTTGAGTGAAGGATTTTTGGAAGACAAGGAAGACGGTTACGATTGGCACGGCTGCAAGAGCTGCACCTGCCATGATCAAACCATAGTTGGTTGCCATTTCGGCCTGCATGGTCGCAACCCCGAGTGAGATAGTCAAGTTTTGACGTGAAGTCAACATAACCAACTGCATGAAGTAGTCGTTCCAAGTATTGATGAAGGTAAAGATTGCAAGGGCTGCAAATCCTGGCTTCACGATAGGGAAGGCTACGCTCCAGAAGGTACGAATCTCACCACAACCGTCGATTTTAGCTGATTCAAGCAATTCTGTTGGGATGTTTTCGCTGAACTGTTTCATGAGGAAGACCCCAAATGGCCATCCAATCAAAGGCAAGATAACTGCCCAGAGAGTGTCATGAATTCCCATGAAGTTGACGATACGTACCAATGGTACAAGGACAACTTGTTTTGGAAGTGCCATGGCAGCGATAAAGACTGCAAAGAGAATGCGTTGACCATAGAAACGTTTCTTAGCCAAGACATAACCTGCTAGAGAAGAGGTTGCACAGACTAAGAACATGGTTACCAATGAGATAAATACAGAGTTCCACATCCACTGCATAGCAGGGTTTTGCACCATGAGTTGTTGGAAGTTCTCCATGGTTGGCATTTTAGGGAACCACTGTGGTGGAATCATAATGGTATCAGGCTGTGATTTGAAGGCCCCTGTCAAGATCCAGTAGAATGGAAAGATGAACAGTACGGTCAACAAGAGCAAGATAATCGTTGAAATAACAGTGAAAGCTGTTAAAGGTTTCTTTTGTGTAGGTTGCATAACTGTCTCCTTTCTTTAGTATTCTACGTCGTTTCCGAGGATCTTGAATTGAGCAAAGCTGACAATGGCAATCATCACTGCCAAGAAGACACCGATGGTATTTGCATAGCCGTACTCTGTCAATTGGAAGGCTTTTTCGTAAAGGTAGTACATCAAGGTACTTGTTGAGTAGTTTGGACCACCAGAAGTCAAGAACTGAATCAAGGCGAAACATTGGAATGAGTTGATAGTCGTAATAATCGCGATGTAAAGAGTTGTTGGAAGAAGGCTAGGCCATTTAATCTTCCAGAAGACTTGAAATTCAGTCGCACCGTCAACACGCGCTGCCTCAACTAGTGAGTTATCAATATTTCCCATGGCAGCGATATAAAGGATAATCGGTTGACCAACAGATGTTGTCAAAAGGATGATCATAATCGCTAGCAAAGCCCAGTTTTTGTCACCCAGCCAAGAAATGTTCTGGCTGATGATGTGGCTTGACTTAAGGACAAAGTTTAGAATCCCTGATAGTGGGTCATAGATCCATTTCCATACAACCGTTACGGCAACACTACCTGTAACTACAGGAAGGAAGAAGACGAAACGATAGAAAGAACGGGCAATGGCATTTTGATGATAGGTTTGAGATGCTACAAAGAGCGAGAAGAGAACTACAATCGGAACAGATCCAATAACCAGGATAACGGTATTGATCAAAGACTTCACAAAGACAGGGTCTTTAAACATGCGAATGTAGTTGTCCAAGCCCACAAACTCAAATTTAGTCATGGAGTAGTTAAAGAAACTTGTAATGAATCCCATAATCATAGGAGCCAAGACAAAGATGACAAAGAAGAATAACACTGGTGCTAGGAAAGCGTAGGAAATCACTGTTTCCCGCATACGAATTTTATTGACTTTCACAGTCGGCACCTCTCTTTCAAATAGAATAGTTTTTGATTTTCTTGAACTGTTTTAAAACCAAAATGAAATTTTTTAAGATTCGCTTATGTAAGAACTTCATTTTAATTTCGTGACAGTTCCTACCATTTCAAACAAAAGTCCCCCTTTTCTTACACCATAGTGCACAGGGAAAAGGGGGGAATCAATCTGACTTAGTGCTTATTGTTTTGTAGCTTTTTTGATGGTTTCGTTAGCTTTTTCAGTGAAGGCTTTCAAAGCATCCGCTGGTTTTTCGTCACCATTTGATACAGATTGCAACATTGGGAACCAAAGTGTTCTCATTTCAGCAAATCCATCGATAGTGTTGTAATATGGTGAGTAGTATTTAGTCCAGCCACTGATTGTTTCCATACGTTTGTCTTCATAAAGTTTGCCAAATGAAGTACGAACTGGGAAGGCACCTGTACGAACAACGTCTTTTGGACCCCATTCTTTGTCATCTGCGATGAATTGAACGAATTTCTTAGATGCTGCAACTTTCTTGTCGTCTTTGTTGTTAAATACTGCAAATCCGTTTACAAGGTATTCAAGAGCTGGTTTACCTGAATCTGATGGGAATGGTACTTCTACCACTTCTACCTTACTTGCTTCCAAGAGTTTAGCTTGGATACCGTTTTGAGCTGGTGCCCAAAGGATTGTGTAAGAAGTTTGACCGTTGGCAAAGTTTTGGATATCTGCTCCACCGTCAAATTGTGAACCATTGTTCAACAAACCATCTTTGATCCAGCTAGCCGCTTTTTCAAGACCTTTAACGAATTTAGGATCGTCAGTTGTATATTTAGTTACATCTTTGTCTGTTACAGAACCGCCATAAAGGTTTGCAATGAAGGCACGTGTTCCTTGGTCTCCCCCTTGACCAGAACTGAACAATGAACCTGGTGTATATCCTTTATCTTTAAGCGCTTTCAAAACTTTTTCAAAGTCATCAGTTGTCCAACCTTCTTTTACAAGGTTTGCAACTCCAGCATCTTCCAACATTTTCTTGTTCATAGCCATGTAGAATGGAGCTGAACTGATTGGATACATGTAAGCTTTGTCTCCAGCCTTACTTGCTTGTACGATATTTTCGTTGTTCACATCTTTGACGAATTCGTCTGTGAAGAGGTCGTTCAACTCAGCCAATTTACCATTTTTACCGTATTGGATGATACGCCCTGGTGCGTCAAAGAGTACGTCTGGCGCTGTTCCTGCTTCGATAGCTGTTGTAATCTTTTCTGGACCTGACTTGAAGTCGATGGTTTCCAATTTCACTTTTACATCTGGATTTGCTTTTTCAAAAGCTTCGATGATTGATTTTTCATAAGTTCCAACACCGTCACCCGTTTTTTCTTGTGTGAAGACTGGGAATGCCCACCAAGTGATTTCAGTTTTTCCGCTATCGCTACTAGAGCTTCCAGCATCTTTACTTCCACCAGAGTTACCACAAGCCGCAAGGCCAAGAATCGCAGCACCCGCAAGTACTGTACAAGCTAGTTTTCTAAATTTCATTTGTATTCTCCTAATTGATAAGCGTATCCATATTGGATAATGAGTTCTTTAGATTTGTATACGTTTTCATTTTATCCGACGCATCGACCACTCTCCTCTTTTTTGAGATTGTGTTATTTAAGACCGGCAACAAAGCGTTCCGTAATCTCTTTTGGTCTAGTAATCGCACCACCAACAACGATGCCTCGCACCCCATATTCAAGGATTTGTTTGGCTTGTTCTGGTGTATGAATCTTCCCTTCAGCGATGACATCCACGCCGGCATCGCAGAGTTTTTTGATCAGTTCAAAGTCTGGACCATCTACCTTAGGACTATAAGAGGTATAACCTGATAGGGTTGTTCCAACAAAATCAATCCCTGCTTCGACCGCTGCTATACCCTCTTCAAAAGTACTAGTATCAGCCATTAAGAGTTGATGCGGATATTTTTCTTTGACTTGTCGGATAAAGTCCTGAATTTCCAAACCGTCGTAACGTTCACGTTTGGTACAATCCAGAGCAATGACCTCAATGTCTAGTTCAGCCAGTTCATCCACTTCTTTCATAGTAGCTGTAATGAATGGCTCCTGTGGCGGATAGTCACGTTTGATAATCCCGATAATCGGGAGTTTCGTAACCTCCTTAATCTCCTTGATATCGCGAACACTGTTTGCTCGGATACCGACTGCTCCACCTTGCTCAGCCGCTTTGACTAGCAAGGGAATGACTCCTCCCGCTTCTGTATAAAGCGGTTCGTGAGGAAGTGCCTGGCAAGAGACAATGATTCCATCTTTGATTTGTTCAATCAAGGCTTCTTTGCTGATCTGTGGCATCCTCTTTCCTCCCTTTCTTGTTCTTATGGGATTATTATATATTATTTGTTAAGCGCTTTCAATAGCTTGTAGTAGAATAGATTTCAGTTTCAAAACTATTTTATAGAACAGACTATCCTGAAAGTAGTTTCAGACTTCTTATGATTTTGAATCAACCTAAATTTAATAAAGAAAGATAGCAGGCTGAAAAACCTGCTATCTCTTCTGA
>CAURRB010000022.1:0-22673 GCA_963527085.1 Streptococcus oralis | reverse complement strand
GGCGGTTTGTAGAACGTTTAGAGTTCGTTCCAACAATGGCAATAAGTTTTAGCATGAGATTTCCTTTCTCTTTTTACATAATACAATTTTGAAGGCCTGAAGAACATGCAAGGCGTCCCTCTTTGTCGATGAGGATGGCTTCAATACCATCTATACTTTCGACTTGCCAGAGGATAGAAGCGCTTCGTTCTCCGAAAAGGCGTGTTGTCCATATCTCACCATCGACGGATTTATCAGAGACAATCGTTAGGCTAGCGAGATCAGTTTCGACAGGGAATCCTGTCTCACTATCAAAGATATGGTGATAGTCTTTTCCGTCTATTGTCAGGTGGCGTTCATAGATACCAGAAGTGACGACGGATTTGTTAGAAACAGGAATGGTTAGGAGATGATTGCCACGAGGATTTCGCGGATCTTGAATACCGATTTGCCAGTCTTTCCCTTCTTTGGATTGATTGTTCCCGATGGTGAGGATATTTCCTCCGAGATTGATTAAGGCAGAAGTGACTCCGTGTACTTTTAAATACTGGGAAACCTTATCTGCACTATAGCCTTTAGCTAAGCAACCTAAATCAAGTTTCATTCCCTTTTTCTCTAAAAATACAGTAGAGCTAGCGGGATCTAACTTGATAAAATTCGGGTCAACTAGAGGCAAGACAGCTTCGATTTCGTTTAGCTCAGGGAGTCGGGCATCTGCAAATCCGATTCGCCAGGTTTGAATCAAGGGACCAATACTGATATTGAGATGACTAGACGGAGCTAGGCTATGCTCAAGTCCGAGAGCAATCAGCTCAAATAGCTCAGGATGAACCTTAACAGGTGCGATCCCGGCCTGGTAGTTGATTTCCATCAGTTCGGATTCTTGACTATTGGCGTTGAAGCGGTATTCGAGCTCTTTGAGCAAGTCAAAAGCGCTTTGAAGCAGGATTTCTGCCCGCTCATCTACTAATGAAATCGTGATAGTTGTTCCCATTAGCCGTTCAGAACGTGAATGAAGAGGCAAGCTACCAGCTCCTTTCTCTTTATAGGAAATCAATCAATATAAGGTCGTTAAAGAAAAATTAAACCCCTTACATTTTCTTTCCATGTATCTAGCATATCATAAAGTCAGCGTTTTCACAAATGAATTTTGACAAAAAGTCAAGAAATATGCTCAAAATTAGTATGAAAATAATAGAAAAATTAGATTTATCAATGTTAGGTGTATTTTTTCTGAAAAAAAGAGAATTCTGAGCAAATGCCTTGTAAACGCTAACAGTAAATGGTATACTAGAAAGGTAAATCAAAAATTAAAGGTAGGAATTTTTCTATGAGTAAAATCGTTGTAGTTGGTGCTAACCACGCTGGTACAGCTTGTATTAATACGATGTTGGACAACTTCGGACATGAGAACGAAATCGTAGTATTTGACCAAAACTCAAATATTTCATTCCTTGGTTGTGGAATGGCGCTTTGGATCGGGGAACAAATTGATGGCCCAGAAGGTCTCTTCTACTCTGATAAAGAAAAATTGGAAGCAAAAGGTGCTAAAGTTTACATGAACTCACCAGTTCTTTCAATTGACTACGATAACAAAGTTGTGACTGCAGAAGTTGAAGGTAAAGAACACAAAGAGTCTTATGACAAATTGATCTTTGCAACTGGTTCAACTCCAATCTTGCCTCCAATCGAAGGTGTTGAAATCGTTAAGGGCAACCGCGAATTCAAAGCAACACTTGAAAATGTTCAATTTGTTAAGTTGTACCAAAACGCAGAAGAAGTTATCGAAAAACTTGCTGACAAGAGCAAACACCTTGAGCGCATCGCAGTTGTTGGTGGTGGTTATATCGGTGTTGAACTTGCCGAAGCCTTTGAGCGTCTTGGAAAAGAAGTAGTGCTTGTCGATATCGTAGACACTGTCTTGAACGGCTACTATGACAAAGACTTTACCCAAATGATGGCGAAGAACTTGGAAGACCACGACATCCGCTTGGCTCTTGGTCAAACAGTTAAAGCCATCCAAGGTGATGGTAAAGTTGAACGCTTGGTAACAGACAAAGAAACATTTGATGTGGATATGGTAGTTCTTGCAGTTGGTTTCCGTCCAAACACAGCTCTTGCTGACGGTAAGATTGAACTTTTCCGCAACGGTGCCTTCCTTGTAGATAAGAAACAAGAAACATCTATCCCAGGTGTATACGCTGTTGGTGACTGTGCAACTGTTTATGACAATGCTCGTAAAGATACAAGCTACATCGCTCTTGCATCTAACGCTGTACGTACTGGTATCGTTGGTGCTTATAACGCTTGTGGACATGAATTGGAAGGAATTGGTGTACAAGGATCAAACGGTATCTCTATCTACGGTCTTCACATGGTTTCAACTGGTTTGACTCTTGAAAAAGCTAAAGCTGCTGGTTACAACGCAACTGAAACAGGCTTTAACGATCTTCAAAAACCAGAATTTATGAAGCACTACAACCATGAAGTTGCCATCAAGATTGTCTTTGATAAAGACAGTCGCGAAATTCTTGGTGCTCAAATGGTATCACGTGATTCAGCTATCAGCATGGGAATTCATATGTTCTCACTTGCTATCCAAGAACATGTGACAATTGACAAGTTGGCTTTGACAGACCTATTCTTCTTGCCACACTTTAACAAACCTTACAACTACATCACAATGGCTGCACTTACAGCTGAAAAATAAAAATTGATGAACTATCTGGCCTTAGGTTAAGGTCAGATAGTTTTTTAGTTATACTCTTCGAAAATCAAATTCAAACCACGTCAGCTTCGCCTTACCGTATATATGTTACTGACTTCGTCAGTTCTATCTACAACCTCAAAGCAGTGCTTTGAGCAACCTGCGGCTAGCTTCCTAGTTTGCTCTTTAATTTTCATTGAGTATCAATCTGTACCCATACAATTATCCTTTTTTTATCTTGTACTTCATTCTAATCTGGCTTAAAATGAAATGGTAGCTACCAATACAAATGATGAGGATTAAGAAATGACTGAAAATCGTTATGAACTAAATAAAAACTTGGCACAGATGCTCAAAGGTGGGGTTATCATGGACGTTCAGAACCCTGAACAGGCCCGTATCGCAGAGGCTGCTGGTGCGGCTGCTGTTATGGCCTTGGAGCGGATTCCAGCTGATATTCGTGCAGCTGGTGGAGTTTCCCGTATGAGCGATCCAAAGATGATTAAGGAAATCC
Organism: Streptococcus oralis; assembly: GCA_963527085.1. GTDB lineage: Bacteria > Bacillota > Bacilli > Lactobacillales > Streptococcaceae > Streptococcus > Streptococcus oralis_CV. Next base: position 19,473 of record CAURRB010000022.1, on the reverse strand, counting down.
AAGAAGCGGTCAGTATTCCAGTGATGGCCAAGGTCAGAATCGGGCATTTTGTTGAAGCTCAGATTTTAGAGGCTATTGAGATTGACTATATCGATGAGAGTGAAGTGCTGTCTCCAGCAGACGACCGTTTCCATGTGGATAAGAAGGAATTCCAAGTTCCTTTTGTCTGTGGAGCTAAGGATTTGGGTGAAGCCTTGCGTCGTATCGCTGAGGGAGCTTCCATGATTCGGACAAAAGGAGAACCGGGTACAGGTGACATCGTTCAAGCCGTTCGCCATATGCGTATGATGAATCAGGAAATTCGCCGCATTCAAAATCTACGCGAAGATGAACTCTATGTGGCTGCCAAGGACTTGCAAGTCCCTGTTGAATTGGTCCAATACGTCCATGAACATGGAAAATTGCCAGTTGTAAACTTCGCAGCTGGAGGTGTTGCAACACCAGCAGATGCTGCGCTGATGATGCAATTGGGGGCAGAGGGTGTCTTTGTTGGTTCAGGTATTTTCAAGTCAGGAGATCCTGTTAAACGAGCAAGTGCCATTGTCAAAGCCGTAACTAATTACCGAAACCCACAAATCCTAGCACAAATTTCAGAAGATCTTGGGGAAGCCATGGTTGGTATTAATGAGAATGAAATCCAAATTCTCATGGCTGAGCGAGGAAAATAGATGAAAATCGGAATATTAGCCTTGCAGGGAGCCTTTGAAGAGCATGCAAAAGTGCTAGATAAACTAGGAGTCTCTAGTGTTCAAATCAGAAATTTAGAGGATTTTCAACAACATCAGAGTGATTTGTCGGGTTTGATATTACCTGGCGGTGAGTCTACAACCATGGGCAAACTCTTGCGTGACCAGCAGATGCTGCTTCCCATCCGAGAAGCCATTCTTTCTGGACTACCAGTCTTTGGAACTTGTGCGGGCTTAATCTTACTAGCTAAGGAAATCACTTCTCAGGAAGAAAGTCATCTTGGAACCATGGATATAGTGGTTGAGCGCAATGCTTATGGGCGCCAACTAGGAAGCTTCTATACAGAGGCAGAGTGTAAGGGAGTTGGTCAGATTCCCATGACCTTTATCCGTGGACCGATTATCAGTAGTGTTGGAGAGGGTGTAGAAATTCTAGCAACAGTTGATAATCAAATCGTTGCTGCGCAAGAAAAAAATATGCTGGTGACCTCTTTCCATCCTGAGTTAACAGATGATGTTGGCTTGCACCAGTACTTTATCAATATGTGTAAAGAAAAAAGTTGAGAAAAGATTCTCAACTTTTTTACATGTAATAAACAATCGCGATATATTGGAGTGCAGATGCTGCTAGGATAAAGAGATGCCAAATCATGTGGAAATAAGGTTTTTTCTTGGCGTAAAATCCAGCTCCAACTGTATAACAGAGCCCGCCAGTTACCATGAGACTCCAGAAAATTGGCGTTGTTTGACTGATAATGGCAGGAATGATAGCTAGAACCAACCAGCCCATAATCAGGTAAAGGGCAAGGCTGAATTTCTCATTGACCTTTTTAGCAAAGATTTTATAGAGGATGCCGAAAATGGTTGTTCCCCACTGAATGGCAATAATCAGATAGCCAAACCAGTTATTCATTAAAGTCAATACGACCGGCGTGTAAGAGCCTGCGATAGCCACATAAATCATAGAATGGTCGATGATTCGCAAGACGTATTTGTGGGTCGAACCATAGGCCATAGAGTGGTAAATGGTTGACGAGAGGAACATGAGAAATAGACTGATAACAAAGATAGAAACGCCAAAAGACGATAAAAATCCATGTGCTTCATAGCTATAGGTTGATGAAATAGGGAGTAGGATGAGCATGATAACGGCACCCACAGCATGGGTCACGCTATTAGCAATTTCCTCTCCAAAACTGAGTTTTTTACTGAGCTTTAGACTGGTATTCATTGGATTTCCTCCTCTTCTTTGATAAGGATTAAGTCTAGAGTTTGATGATAGAGTTTAACCGTTTGACAGCTAGTTTGGATAATAGGATTTTCTGGATCAATCCCATGGTTCATGTAGTCTACAAAAGCGTCGTAGAGCTGGTCTGAGCTCGCTTGAGTTTGCAGAGTATTGAGGGTCTGAGCGATTTCTTGGATTGAAAAGACAGACTTGAGAGTAGTGATGGCAATCAAACGGGCAATCTGTTTGCGTTGGTATTTTTTCTTGTCAGGCTTTGTCAGGTAACCGTGTTTGACATAGTTATTGACCATAGATGCGGTTAGGCCCTTTTCTTTATCTGGAGAGATAGGGGCACAGACTTGATTGACATAAAGTAAGACCTGATCCAGATAGAGGTCAATGTTTGGAATGTCTTCCCATTTTGGGTAGGAAAAGATAGAATTCATTTCCAACTCCTTTTTATCTAGTTTTAATAACTAGATTATAAAATAATAAAAAACAAAAGTCAAGTTTCAACTGCTTGTAGAAAGCTTTAAATTATGCTATGATGAGAGAAACTAGTTAGAAATGAGGGGAAGAGATGGAGATTCGTTTAGCTTTTCCAAACGAAGTAAATGCGATTATGCAGGTGATGGAGGATGCCAAAAAGTGCTTAGCCAAGTCTGGTAGTGACCAGTGGCAAAATGGCTATCCAAATGCCGACATCATTATTGATGATATCATCTCAGGTCAAGCCTATGTGGCCTTGGAAGAAGGAGAACTGCTAGCTTATGCTGCTGTGACCAAGAGCCCAGAGGAAACCTATGAAGCCATTTATGAAGGAAGTTGGCATGGGGAAGAATCAGAATATCTGGTCTTTCACCGTATCGCTGTCGCAACAGATGTCCAAGGACAAGGAGTTGCTCAGACTTTCCTAGAAGGCTTGATTGAAGGTTTTGATTACCTAGATTTTCGTTCAGATACACATGCAGAAAACAAGACCATGCAGCATATCTTTGAAAAACTTGGATTTAGTCAGGTCGGTAAGGTTCCAGTTGATGGGGAACGCTTGGCCTATCAGAAATTAAAAAAATGAAGCAGAAAAAGTACGCAAAAATGCTCTACCCGTCGCCAATTGGGACCTTATCCTTAGTTGCTGACGAGCAATATCTGTATGGAATTTGGGTACAGGACCAAACTCATTTTGAGAGGGGAATCGCTGGAGATAGTATAGAAATAGTTAAGAAACATCCTGTCCTAGACCAGGTTATTTCCTATTTAGATACCTATTTCGAAGGCAGTGTTCAGGATCTATCTGACTTACCTTTGGCTCCTATTGGAACAGATTTTGAAAAGCGAGTTTGGACCTACTTACATGCCATTCCTTATGGTCAAACAGTGACGTACGGACAAATAGCTCAAGATCTGCAAGTGGCTTCTGCCCAAGCGATTGGCGGAGCAGTGGGGCGTAATCCTTGGTCCATACTCGTACCCTGCCATCGTGTGCTGGGATCAGGCAATCGTCTGACAGGCTATGCATCTGGAGTCGAAAAGAAAGCTTGGCTCTTGCAACATGAAGGTGTAGCATTTCAAGAAAATAAAAAATAGAAAGAAAAGAAGATGTTAGAATTTATCGAATACCCAAAATGTTCAACTTGTAAGAAAGCAAAAAATGAATTGGATCAACTTGGACTGGAATACCAAGATGTCCACATCGTAGAAGAAACACCAAGTGAAGACGTGATTTTGAACTGGTTAGAAACTTCCGGTTTTGAAGTGAAACAATTTTTCAATACCAGCGGGATTAAATACCGTGAACTGGGCTTAAAAGATAAGGTGGGAAGTTTGTCAAAACAAGAAGCAGCCAAGCTTCTAGCCAGTGATGGCATGTTATTGAAACGTCCAATTTTGGTGGAGAATGGTGCTATTAAACAAATCGGCTATAGAAGACCCTATGAGGACTTAGGTTTGAGATAGTTTTTATTTATCTCCTTGATAGGTAAAATATATAGCTTCCCTGTTTTAAAGTGTGATAAACTAGAAGATAGACGAAGTTTGAGCAGCCCGTAGCAAATAATTTGCTTGCGAGCAGAAGTATGATAGAATGAATCATTATCAGGAGAGGATGTTTTTATGACTGTTACAACATTTTTAGCATCAGATTGGTACCAAAGTTTGATGCAACTCATTCCGGATGGTAAGCTCTTTAGTTTGCGTTCGGTCTTTGATGGAATTCCAAGGATTGTCCAACAACTGCCTACAACCTTGATGTTGACGCTTGGAGGTGCACTCTTTGGTTTGCTACTTGCCCTGATTTTTGCCATTGTAAAGATCAATCGTGTTAAGATCTTATATCCCTTGCAGGCTTTTTTCGTCAGCTTCTTAAAAGGTACCCCAATCCTAGTTCAACTTATGTTGACCTACTACGGAATTCCTTTGTTATTGAAAGCTATCAACCAACAATGGGGCACTGGTTTTAATATCAATGCGATTCCAGCGGCACTTTTTGCGATTGTGGCCTTTGCTTTTAATGAGGCGGCTTATGCAAGTGAAACGATTCGTGCAGCCATCCTTTCTGTTAACCCAGGTGAAATTGAGGCGGCACGCAGTTTGGGTATGACTCGTGCGCAAGTATACCGTCGTGTGATTATTCCAAATGCGGCGGTGGTAGCGACACCGACTTTGATTAACTCCCTTATCGGTTTGACCAAGGGAACTTCTCTAGCCTTTAGCGCAGGTGTTGTGGAGGTCTTTGCCCAAGCTCAGATTTTAGGTGGAGCTGATTATCGCTATTTTGAACGTTTCATCTCCGTAGCCCTTGTTTATTGGGTAGTCAATATCGGAATTGAAAGCCTCGGCCGTTTCATCGAGAGAAAAATGGCTATCTCAGCACCGGATACAGTGTCTACAGATGTGAAAGGAGACCTTCGTTAATGATTAAGATTTCGAATTTAAGCAAATCCTTTTCAGGACAGACAGTCTTGAATCATCTGAACTTGGATATCCAAAAAGGTGAGGTAGTGGCTTTGATTGGTTCATCTGGAGCTGGGAAATCAACCTTTCTTCGTAGTTTGAACTACCTTGAAACTCCAGATAGTGGAACGATTCAGATTGACAATTTTAAAGTTGATTTTTCTCAGATTAGCCAAGAAGAGATCCTAACCCTTCGTCGCAAGTTGTCCATGGTTTTCCAACAGTTTAATTTGTTTGAACGCCGAACTGCCCTTGACAATGTCAAGGAAGGTTTGATTGTCGTTAAAAAATTATCGGACGAGGAAGCAACAAAAATCGCCAAGGAAGAGTTGGCCAAGGTTGGTCTTTCTGATCGTGAAAACCATTATCCTCGCCACTTATCAGGTGGACAAAAGCAACGGGTTGCCCTCGCGCGTGCGCTTGCTATGAAACCAGATGTCTTGCTCTTGGACGAGCCCACTTCAGCCCTTGACCCAGAGTTGGTCGGTGAAGTAGAAAAGTCTATTGCAGACGCTGCAAAGTCAGGTCAGACCATGATTTTGGTCAGTCACGATATGTCTTTTGTAGCCCAAGTGGCAGACAAGGTTTTATTCCTAGATAAAGGGAAAATCATCGAGTCTGGCACACCGGATGAAATCATCAATCATCCGAAAGAAGAACGAACAAAAGAATTCTTTGCTAGTTACAAACGGACTTATATTTGATATAATAGAACAAGGAAAACTCAGTTAGTTGGACTAGCTGAGTTTACTCTTTAAAAAAGATAGAAACGAGAGAGATCATGCTACTGCATCTATTTTCTTTGTATTTCGAGAGTTTGATCTTAACGACCATCCTTGTCGTGATTTTTCTGGGGATTTGGATCGGATTGCGAGCCATGTCTGGCGTGGACAAGACAGCCAAGGCCCGTCAAGCCCATCTCTATGATATGATTATGATTGGAGTTTTGGTCGTTCCAGTGTTATCCTTTGCCGTCATGAGTTTGCTCTTGGTTTTCAAGGCATAATCCTTGCGTGACTAGCAAGAATGAGTTAGAATAAAGATAGTTACAACAAGAAAGAAGGAATCGAAATGTACGATACGATTATTATCGGTGCTGGACCTGCGGGAATGACCGCTGCCTTATATGCTGCTCGAAGCAATCTGAAAGTGGCTTTGATAGAAGGTGGTCTGCCAGGCGGGCAAATGAATAATACATCTGATATTGAAAACTATCCAGGTTATGCTAATATCAGTGGACCTGAATTGGCTGAAAAGATGTTTGAACCGCTTGAAAACCTTGGAGTGGAGCATCTTTATGGCTATGTTGAAAATATTGAAGACCAGGGTGACTATAAGAAGGTCATCACTGATGATCAAGTTTACGAAACCCGTACTGTCATCGTGGCAACTGGGTCAAAACACCGTCTCTTAGGGGTTCCCGGAGAAGAAGAACTGAACAGTCGCGGTGTTTCTTATTGTGCGGTCTGTGATGGAGCTTTCTTCCGTGACCAAGACTTGCTCGTAGTTGGTGGTGGAGATTCAGCGGTAGAAGAAGCTCTCTTCTTGACTCGCTTTGCCAAGACTGTCACTATTGTTCACCGTCGGGATGAACTTCGTGCTCAAAAGGTTTTGCAAGACCGAGCCTTTGCAAATGAGAAAGTCAACTTTATTTGGGACTCTGTAGTCAAGGAAATCAAAGGTGAAAACAGAGTAGAGTCAGTTGTATTTGAAAATGTGAAAACTGGTCAAGTGACTGAGCAAGCCTTTGGAGGTGTCTTTATCTACGTCGGTTTAGATCCTGTTAGTGATTTTGTTAAGGATTTGAATATCCAAGACCAATCAGGCTGGATTGTAACAGACAACCACATGAAGACTGCCGTTGATGGTATCTTTGCGGTTGGGGATGTTCGCCAGAAAGACCTTCGCCAAGTAACAACAGCAGTTGGAGATGGGGCTATCGCTGGTCAAGAAGCCTATAAATTTATCACAGAACATAGTTAAGAAAAAAGTTTCCAATCAAGTGATTGGAAACTTTTTTTATAGTCGGTTTCGGAAAACTTCGTACATGAGAATAGCTGCAGCAACACTGGCATTGAGGCTTTGAACATGCCCATTCATGGGAATGGTAATCATCTCATCGACCTGTTTTTTGATATTGCTAGAGATGCCTTTTCCTTCATTTCCGATGATGAGGGCGATTTTCCCTTTTGTATTCCACTTGTGGCAAGGAGTACCGTTCATATCCGTTCCAAAGGTCCAGAAGCCTTCAGCCTTGAGTTTGTCTAGGGTTTGACTGAGGTTGGTCACTCGCGCAATCGGTACATGCTCAATAGCACCTGTGGCCGTTTTGGCAACGACAGGAGTCACTCCGACAGCACGGTGCTTGGGAATGATGACACCTGAAACATTGGTCGCATCAGCTGTTCGCAAGATTGAACCCAGATTATGAGGGTCAGTTAGACCATCCAGAATCAATAGCAAAGGATTTTCTTCTTGACGTGTTTTTGCAAGGATGTGATCCAGCTCGCTATAGGCAAATTCTGACACTCGTAGAACAAAACCTTGGTGGACAGCGCCTTCGGTCATTTCAGAGAGGGATTTTTTTGAAGTCCAAGAAATGGATACCTTCTTTTCTGTAGCCAGTTCCTTGACTTTCTCAACGTTCTTACCTCGGAGATCTTCTTGGAGGTAGAGTTTGTTTCCAGTGTTTGCAAGGAGGGCTTCGGTAACGGCGTGGACGCCATAGACAATATCATTTGTTTTCATGCCTCTATTATAACACAAAACCCCGTCTTGCAACGGGATTTTCTTTATTCCAGAATCAGTAAACCATCTTTAACAGCAAATGGGTCTTTTTCATTGATACGATCGTAAAACATGATTCCGTTTAGGTGATCAATTTCATGTTGGACAACGATGGAGTTGTAACCTTTGAGCTTGATACGATGTTTTTCGCCGTCCTTGTCAAAGTAATCAACAGTGACACGGGCATGGCGGACGACATAGCCAGGTACGTTTCGGTCAACAGAAAGGCAACCTTCTCCTTCGCCAAGAGCAGCGTCCTGAACAGAGTGAGAGACGATTTTTGGATTGTACATAATTGCTTGTAAGTCGTAGGCTTCCTGTGGAGTTTCACCTTCTTCCACAATATTGGGCACTAAAACAGCAATAACACGTTTTGAGATATCGAGTTGGGGAGCAGCCAATCCAACACCACCGCGGAGCCCCATTTTCTCAGCCATAACAGGATCTTGGGAATGTTTGAGGAATTGCATCATCTTTTCACCAAGGATGATTTCCTGGTCAGACAGTGGGAAAGTGACCTCCTCAGCAACTGCGCGAAGAGTTGGATTCCCCTCGCGGATAATATCGTTCATATCAATTAAGTGAGCAGCTTTTGTAATACGTTCTATAGCAGACATTTTCTCTCCTTTCATTACCTCTACATGATAACACAAAATAGGCGAGAAAGAAAGTCGCAGAAGTTTCTAAAAAATAATATAATAAACGGTATTCCTCTTTTGTCTGTGGTATAATAAAAGAAAAGACTTGCACCAAAAAGCAAGGGGGGAATAAAGATGGAAAAGCGACAAGATAGACGGTCTCAGGACTCTCTTTATGGGGTGTGGAGAACTAGTGTGGATTTCTTTCGGAATTATAAATCCTGGACCAATGCCCAGTTTATTATTGTGTTATTGCTTGCAGTTGCCTTATCCATGGGAGGGAACTTATTAGTTCGAGCAGTACAAGGTAGTAAGGGAACAAGTACTAGTAGCCAAACTCTTGATTCTGACAGGACGGCTGGTCAATCCAAGGAAGATCAATCTGGTGAAACGACGGCACGTATCATGGCAAATGGTGACCTTCTCTACCATATCCCCATCTACCGAACAGCTCTTAAAGAAGATGGGACCTATGATTTCCATGAAAATTTTGAGTATGTAAAACCCTGGCTCAAACAAGCGGATTTGGTGATTGGTGACTTTGAAGGAACGGTGAACAAGGACCACTACTTGGCAGGTTATCCTCTCTTTAATGCACCAGGAGAAGTCATGGATGCAATCAAGGATGCGGGCTATCAGGTTTTAGACCTAGCTCACAATCACATCCTAGATTCACAGATAGAGGGAGTGGTTTCAACGGCTCAAGCTATTGAAAAGGCTGGAATGACACCCATCGGAGTCTACACACATGAATCCCGAGACCAAGCTCCTATAGTCATCAAGGAAGTCAATGGTATCAAGGTAGCTCTCCTGGCCTATTCCTACGGTTTTAATGGCATTGAGCAGTATATCTCTCAAGAGGACTATAATCGCTATCTTTCTGACCTGAATGAAGATAAGATGAAGGCAGAAATCGAGCGTGCTGAGAAGGAGGCGGATATTACTGTCATCATGCCTCAGATGGGAATTGAGTACCAGCTAGAACCAACGGAAGAACAGAAAACACTGTACCACAAGATGGTGGACTGGGGAGCTGATATTATCTTTGGAGGGCATCCTCACGTCGTTGAACCCGCTGAAACAGTTGAAAAAGATGGTGACAAAAAACTGATCATCTACTCCATGGGGAATTTCCTCTCAAATCAACGTATTGAAACCATGCAAGATGAGGAAAATGCCAAGTGGACGGAGCGCGGTGTTCTCATGGATGTGACCATTAAGAAAAAAGATGGCAAGACTAGGATTGAAACGGCCAAAGCGCATCCTACTTGGGTCAATCGAACACCCAAAGGAACTTACTCTCCAGAAGGCTATCCGCTCTTCCTCTATCAGACCTATATCCTAGAGGACTTCATCGAGGGAGGCAGTCATCGTGACAAGTTGGACGAGGCGACCAAGGAACGAATTGACACGGCCTATAAAGAAATGAATGAACATGTAGGGTTGAAGTGGTAGACGCTCACTCTAAAGGAGATATGATGACGATTAAATTAATTGCAACAGACATGGATGGAACCTTGCTAGACCCGAGGGGGCAGCTAGATCTGCCCCGCTTGGAAAAGATTTTAGATCAGCTGGATCAAAGGGATATCCGTTTTGTCATTGCGACAGGGAATGAAGTTCACCGTATGAGGCAATTATTGGAGCACTTGGCGAGTCGAGTGATCTTGGTTGTTGCTAACGGCGCTCGTATATTTGAGTATGATACGCTACTTCAGGCCCAGACTTGGGATGATGCTATGGTTGACAAGGCTCTCCTTCATTTTAAAGGGAGGGAGTGTCGAGATCAGTTCGTCGTTACCAGTATGAATGGGAGTTTTGTCAAGGAAGGAACGGTTTTTACAGACCTGGAAAAATTTATGACTCCAGAGATGATTGAAAAATTCTATCAACGAATGAATTTTGTGGAAGACTTGCAAGCTGACCTCTTTGGTGGAGTGTTAAAGATGAGTATGGTTGTTGGAGAGGAACGCTCTAGTTCTGTTTTACAGGAAATCAATGACCTATTTAATGGACGCGTAAGAGCTGTTTCCAGCGGTTATGGGTGCATTGACATCCTCCAAGCTGGGATTCACAAGGCCTGGGGATTGGAAGAATTACTCAAGCGCTGGAATTTAAAATCGGAACAAATCATGGCCTTTGGTGATAGCGAAAATGATGTTGAGATGTTGGAGATGGCTGGAATAGCCTATGCTATGGAAAATGCAGCTGATGAGGCCAAGGCAGTTGCAACTGCCCTAGCTCCAGCTAACAGTCAAGGGGGCGTTTATCAGGTCCTAGAAAAGTGGTTAGAGAAAGAGGGATAAGGTGGCAGTACAGTTATTAGAAAATTGGCTCCTAAAAGAGCAGGCAAAGATTCAAATCAAGTATCGTGAATTGAATCAAGTGTCTGTTCTAGAGCCAGATATCATCTTTATTGGTGATTCGATTGTAGAATACTACCCTTTGCAAGAGTTACTCGGGACTGCCAAGACGATTGTTAATCGAGGCATCCGAGGTTACCAGACGGGGCTTCTACTGGACAATCTGGATGCCCATCTTTATGGTGATGCTGTCGATCAAATTGTTCTCTTAATTGGGACAAACGATATCGGAAAAGATATTCCCTTGAATGAAGCCTTGGATAATCTTGAAGGTGTGATTCAATCGCTTAACCGAGATTATCCGCTGTCACAAATAAAGCTTGTTTCTATTCTGCCAGTCAATGAAGGAGAAGAATACAAGCAGACAGTATATATTCGTACCAATGAAAAGATCAGAGAATGGAATCAAGCCTATGAGGCTCTAGCCTCCGCCTATATGCAAGTAGATTTTCTACCAATTTATGATAGTTTGACAGATTCAGAAGGACAACTTCAATCAGCCTATACAACGGATGGTCTCCATCTAAGTGTAGCCGGTTATCAAGCCTTATCAGAAGCCTTAAATGGGGTTCTTTTCTAAAGAAACGGCTTGATTTTGCATTTTTTTTGAAGATAGGTTATAATAGTTCTATCCTTTTGGGGTCGTTACGGATTCGACAGGCATTATGAGGCATATTTTGCAACCCGTGTGGCGACGTAAACGCTCAGTTAAATATAACTGCAAAAAATAACACTTCTTACGCTCTAGCTGCCTAAAAACCAGCAGGCGTGACCCGATTTGGATTGCTCGTGTTCAATGACAGGTCTTATTATTAGCGAGATACGATCAAGCCTTGTCTAGTGGTTTGATAAGAGATTAATAGACTCGCAGTTCCTAGGCTTGAGTTATGTGTCGAGGGACTGTTAAAACAATACATAACCTATGGTTGTAGACAAATATGTTGGCAGGTGTTTGGACGTGGGTTCGACTCCCACCGGCTCCATTTTGAACAGGAATACAGTATGATTTTTTTAAAATTGTATCCTTTGTTGTATCCTTCGTTGTATCCTATTTATTCTAGTATGTTAGTGGAGAATTACTCAAGAGGCTGAAGAGGACGGTTTGCTAAATCGTTAGGTCGGGTAACTGGCGCGGGGGTTCGAATCCCCCATTCTCCGTTAGATAAACCCAGTGTTTTTCTAAACAACTATCCTTGGAGGTAGTCTCCAAGAGTAAATTTTCATAATGAGGTGAAACATGAAAAAGATCAAGTTACTAAGTATCTTAGCACTTTCGACGGTTGTCTTGGGTGCATGTTCTGTATTTTCTAATCAGTCATCTGAAGCTTCTTCTGATAACAAGGAGAATACGGAACAAGTTGAGAAGAAAGATGAAGCAGCAGAAGTTAAAGAAAAAGTTACAAAAGATGCTGAAATTCTCTTAGACTCAGTTCTCACTAGCGACTCTAGTCGATTTAAGAAGATTTATGGCGAAACCTATGAAAAATGGACTGAGGCCATTTTTGCAGTGCAAACAAGTGAAAAAATCAAAGAAGAAGGTCTTTCACCTGCATCTACCTACTCAGTACAATGGCACAAAGATTTCCCTGTAGAAACTCCAGAAGAAACCATTTCAGGTTTCTTGAAGATGAAACGCAAGTTATTCCAAGATATTGGTTCTTACACTGTTAAAGATGTGAAGGTTGATGAATCAGGCAATACTGCGACTGTTACTTTTAACTCTAAGAAGTTGCATTCTAAAGGGTTGACTTCATCAATTCGAGAAGTTCTAACAATTCTTATTGGTGGTATCGATAACCTAGGTAAGTACAACCAAGCTGGTTCAAACGTCGACATCAAGCGTTACCAAACATTGGTGACATATTGGATTTACGAACACCTCTTCAGAAAAGATTTTGCTACCTACAGTGATGTAGATGCTGAAGCTGCTCTTACACCTCTTACTACTGGAGATTTTGATACAGAAATCAAACTAACCAAGGATAAGGATGGAAACTGGCTGATTTCTCAAGAAGATTATCGTACCTTGTCAACTGAGTTAATGGATACTACTGAGGGATATGATAAGATTAATCGTAAGAACTCTACAAAATCTAAGAGCAAATCTACAGACAAGTCTTCTGATAAATCAACAGACAAGTCTTCAGATAAATCCACTGATAAATCAACAGACAAATCTTCAGATAAAAAAGATAAAAGCAATATCTAATCTTAAGAAAAACAAGTAGTCTTGATAAACTACTTGTTTTTTTATGAATTAGGATAGGGTAGGATACAAAAATGTGGTGTGATAGTTAGAGTAAATCAGCCTTTCGTTTCTAGATATTGTTCTTAGAACGATAAAAAAACTGCATTGAGGTGCAGTTTTTCTTTTTTCTACGGAAGACATGGGATTCGAACCCACGCACGCTGTTACACGCCTACCGCGTTTCCAACACGGCCTCTTAAGCCTCTTGAGTAATCTTCCAATACTTACTCAAATAGTCTACCATAAAGCCACTTATCTTGCAATAAAAATTTTTGAAATAAGAAAAATGATAGATTTTGAAAGAAAATGATAAAAAATGCTTGACTTTGCCAGAAATTGTGCTAGAATGAATAGTGTAAACGATAACAGGAGGTAATTTGATGTTAAAAACTGAGCGGAAGCAACTGATCTTAGAGGAATTAAATCAATATCATGTAGTTTCCTTAGAAAAATTGGTTAGTTTATTAGAAACATCAGAATCGACAGTACGAAGAGATTTGGATGAGTTGGAGGCGGAAAACAAGCTTCGCCGTGTGCATGGTGGAGCAGAATTACCCCACTCCTTGCAGGAAGAAGAAACCATTCAAGAAAAATCTGTCAAAAACCTTCAAGAGAAGAAGTTACTTGCTCAAAAAGCAGCCTCTCTTATCAAGGAAAAAGATGTCATCTTTATTGATGCTGGAACGACAACTGCTTTTTTAATCAAGGAATTGGTTAATAAGAATATCACAGTTGTGACCAACTCCATTCACCATGCGGTTCAGTTGGTTGAAAAACAGATTCCAACTGTCATGGTTGGAGGAAGTGTCAAGATGGCAACAGATGCATGTATCGGTGGTGTTGCTCTTAATCAAATCAATCAATTGCACTTTGACCGTGCCTTTATCGGGATGAATGGTGTAGACGATGGTTATTATACGACTCCTGATATGGAGGAGGGAGCCGTTAAGCGTGCTATTTTGGAGAATGCCAAACAAACCTATGTCTTGGTGGATTCGTCAAAGATTGGTCAAACTTGTTTTGCCAAGGTAGCACCACTTAAACGCGCTATTGTCATCACAAGTCAAGGGCATGAGCTCTTGCAGGCTATTAAGAAGAAAACGGAGGTAATAGAAGTATGATTTATACAGTCACACTCAATCCATCCATTGACTATATCGTGCGCTTGGACCAAGTCCAAGTCGGCAGTGTCAATCGTATGGACAGTGATGATAAGTTTGCTGGTGGGAAAGGAATTAATGTCAGTCGTGTCTTGAAACGCTTGGATATTTCTAATACTGCGACTGGATTTATTGGAGGTTTTACTGGTAAATTTATCACAGATACCCTTGCAGAAGAGAAAATCGAAATTCGTTTTGTCCAAGTAGCAGAAGATACTCGAATCAATGTCAAGATTAAAGCAGACCAAGAAACAGAAATCAATGGGACTGGTCCAAATGTTGAGCACGAACAACTTGAAGAGTTAAAAGCTATTCTTTCAAATCTGACAGCAGAAGATACGGTTGTGTTTGCGGGTTCGAGTGCTAAAAACCTAGGAAATGTTATCTACAAGGATTTGATTGCCTTGACACGCCAGACTGGTGCGCAAGTGGTTTGTGACTTTGAAGGACAGACCTTGATTGATAGTTTAGACTACCAGCCACTTTTGGTTAAACCAAACAATCACGAGCTTGGAGCTATCTTTGGAGTGAAACTCGAAAGTTTAGATGAAATTGAAAAATACGCTCGTGAACTCCTAGCTAAAGGGGCTCAAAATGTTATCATCTCCATGGCTGGGGACGGTGCTCTTCTTGTCACATCTGAGGGAGCTTACTTCGCTAAACCAATCAAGGGAACAGTCAAAAATTCAGTCGGGGCTGGTGACTCTATGGTCGCTGGATTCACCGGTGAGTTTGTCAAATCTAAAGACGCAGTAGAGGCCTTCAAATGGGGAGTAGCTTGTGGAACAGCAACGACCTTCTCGGATGACTTGGCAACAGCGGAATTTATTAAAGAAACATATGAAAAAGTTGAGGTAGAAAAACGATGAAAATTCAAGACCTATTGAGAAAAGATGTCATGTTGCTGGATTTGCAGGCAACTGAAAAACCAGCTGTCATTGAAGAGATGATTAAAAGTTTGGTAGATCACGGTTATGTGACGGATTTTGAAACCTTTAAAGAAGGAATTTTGGCGCGTGAAGCACTAACTTCCACTGGCTTGGGTGACGGAATTGCTATGCCTCACAGCAAGAACTCTGCTGTCAAAGAAGCAACGGTTCTCTTTGCTAAGTCAAACAAGGGTGTTGACTATGAAAGCTTGGATGGGCTACCAACAGACCTCTTCTTCATGATTGCAGCTCCAGAAGGTGCCAATGATACTCACTTGGCAGCCTTGGCAGAATTGTCTCAATACTTGATGAAAGACGGTTTTGCTGACAAACTTCGTCAAGTAACATCAGCAGATCAAGTTATTGAACTTTTTGACCAAGCTTCAGAAAAAGCTGAGGAACCTGTTCAAGTACCTGCTAATGACTCTGGCGACTTTATCGTAGCTGTTACAGCTTGTACGACAGGTATTGCCCACACATACATGGCTCAAGAAGCCCTTCAAAAAGTGGCTGCTGAAATGGGTGTTGGGATCAAGGTTGAAACAAACGGAGCTAGCGGTGTTGGTAACCAACTAACTGCAGAGGATATCCGTAAGGCTAAAGCCGTTATCATCGCTGCTGACAAGGCTGTTGAGATGGATCGTTTCGATGGCAAACCATTGGTTAACCGTCCAGTTGCAGACGGTATCCGTAAGACAGAAGAATTGATCAACTTGGCTCTTTCAGGAGATGCTGAAGTTTATCGTGCTGCTAATGGAGCAAAAGCTGCAACAGCATCTAATGAAAAACAAAGTATCGGTGGAGCTTTCTACAAACACTTGATGAGTGGTGTATCTCAAATGTTGCCATTCGTTATCGGTGGTGGTATCATGATTGCCCTCGCCTTCTTAATCGACGGAGCTTTTGGTGTGCCACAGGATAGTCTTGGCAACCTCGGATCCTACCATGAGCTAGCTTCTATGTTCATGAAAATCGGTGGGGCTGCCTTTGGCTTGATGCTTCCAGTCTTTGCTGGTTATGTAGCCTACTCTATTGCTGAAAAACCAGGTTTGGTAGCAGGTTTTGTGGCTGGTGCTATTGCCAAAGAAGGTTTTGCCTTTGGTAAAATTCCTTATGCCGCAGGTGGTGAAGCAACTTCAACTCTTGCAGGTGTCTCATCTGGTTTCCTAGGTGCCCTTGTTGGTGGATTTATCGCAGGTGCCTTGGTTCTTGCTATCAAGAAATACGTTAAAGTTCCACGTTCGCTTGAAGGTGCTAAATCAATCCTTCTCTTGCCACTTCTTGGAACAATCTTGACAGGATTTGTCATGCTAGCTGTTAACATCCCGATGGCAGAAATCAACACTGCTATGAATAACTTCCTAGGCGGTCTTGGAGGAGGTTCAGCTGTCCTTCTCGGTATCGTTCTTGGAGGTATGATGGCTGTTGATATGGGTGGGCCTGTCAATAAAGCAGCCTATGTCTTTGGTACAGGTACGCTTGCAGCAACTGTTTCTTCAGGTGGTTCTGTAGCTATGGCGGCTGTTATGGCTGGAGGAATGGTTCCACCACTTGCTATCTTTGTTGCAACCCTTCTTTTCAAAGATAAATTTACCAAAGAAGAACGTAACTCTGGTTTGACAAACATTATCATGGGCTTGTCATTTATCACTGAGGGAGCGATTCCATTTGGTGCTGCAGACCCAGCTCGTGCGATACCAAGCTTTATCCTTGGTTCAGCAGTAACAGGCGGACTCGTTGGTCTTGCTGGTATCAAACTCATGGCACCACACGGAGGAATCTTCGTTATCGCTCTAACTTCAAATGCCCTTCTTTACCTTGCCTCTGTCTTGGTAGGCGCAATTGTAAGTGGTGTGGTTTATGGTTACCTACGCAAACCACAAGCAGTGAAATAAGAGAAGACTATATATCAGTTTACACCAACTACAAGATGTAGTATTTCAACAATATCGAAAAAGACGATTTCCAAACGGAAATCGTCTTCTAACTATTTCAATAGTTCATACTCAAATAATTTACTTTCAAGCTCATCTTCGTAGTAATCTGCTAGCCTTGTTTTAAGCTCTTTTAGTTTGGTGTTAACTTTTTCATTGTTGAATATCTTTTTATCATTACTATCTTTGTATGATGTGTTTATCTCTAATTCAATTTGATAAGTGCCATAATTGTAATCCGGATTGTATTCTTGAGTATCTTTGACTAGTTCAAGTAATTCATCGAAGACACCTAACAACATTAAGTCCGCTCTATCAAGCTTCCCATACTTTTCTTGTTCGACCAATTCTTTACGGACTAGGGAGTTCTCATCTAAGCACATCTCGTTATTGTAAAATTTCCCATCAGAACCATGGAAGCTTAAACAATGATTCTTTTGAGATATGCAAGTCCATAACGTAGATTTTCTAAGAAAATCTATATCCTTTTTATACAAATCTCCTTTGTCGGCAGTTGTATAGTAAATATCTCTTTCATACCAGTTTTTTTGAGGATACTGCTTGGCAACAAACAAAACTGTCTGCTCTGCATAATTAGTTGTTCTAACTTGACTACCTCGTCCATGATATATAGCAATTCTAGTCATTCGTATGTCCTGCGGAGTAGTACCAAAACCACTGGCTTCTATAACCGCTAAAATATTATCATTATAAACAGGTTTCCCATAGCTTTTCAGTGGCACTTCTCTACCATCGTAGCCAGTAGCAATTTTAGATAATACATCTGTTTTTACCTTTTTAGAATAAAATTCTCCTAGCGTTTTGTATACTTTTCTTATAGTGACATGCTTCACATCTTTAAGAATAGCATCCTCAGGTACATCAATGACTGCAGCCCCTTTCCCAGTTCCCCACTTTTTGTCATCTTTCCAAATCTCTTTAGCTGGAACAGTTAAACTTTCTGTTATGGTATCAACTTCATTCTTCCATTGTGCGACTAAAACAGAACTTTCTTGTGCTTTAAAATTCCCTCTATTTGCTAAAAATCCATCAACGAAAGTTTTTTTCATTAATCCTACAGACTTCCAATACTTTACTGGTGCAAATAGGATGTAATAATCATGTTCGTTTCTCATAAAATACTTCTCAAACGACCAAACAAATTGATTGAGTAAATCTTTTGCATGACTACTATCCCCAGTAAATTCATCGGACATCAATTTTCTTATATAGCTGTATTTATCTTTAGATTTAACATTTCCTTCTTGAGCACGGGCTAACTCGCTAGAATAAGGTGGATTTTCATAACCAATAATTACAACATCCTTGTCATCTATAATTTCTTGTAATGTGTTATGTTTTCCATCTGTTTCCATTGGAATTGACAAGAAATCTTCTGCTAAAGCATCACCACCTGTCACTAAGTTTCCCTTAACAGCTTTTACCATCGAAAGCGGTGGTATGATAGCCCTTACTTTTCCAATATATTTATTATACAAAACAAGCCATTCTTTGATTTCATAAGTATTCAAGACAACATGGCTTAACTCTTCTTCAGTTAAATAATATTCTAATGCCCCTGTACCAGCACACCTATCCAAAATAATATAGTCCTTACCTTTGGGAAGACTGCTAATAGCTTTACGAACAAGTTTTGTAGCTTCTTTAACATAAGGTAACGGTGTATAGAACGCTCCTAAATCTTTTCTATTTGCTGGGTCATTTAAGGCATCCATCACGGTATCAAAATCGCTTTCATCTCCATTCCAAGGTAAGATATAATTTTCGACTATTGAATTAGATGGTTGTTTGAGTATCTCAAACATTTGAGATTTTGTTGTTGTTTTATCGTGACGGTATATGTAGTTCGCCCACCCTAAAATGTTTGGAAAATCAATTTCAAACTTTTGATACTCGTCTATTTGGAATAATTCAAGCAATTCATGATTTTTAGGGCTTTTTGGTTGAAGAACATCAAATTCAATTACTTTTTCAGGGTTAGTAGCATCTTTTAAAGTCTTCTGATTTACATTTTTTGATGCACTATTCGTATAATTTTGTAAAATTTCTAAACGATATTTAGTTGCATCATAAACACTAGCACGATTTTTATTTATATCAACTAAAACGATTTTGCTTGGTATAGGAATACCACCTTTAATCCTTAATTTAGACAGATAGTGGATAGCTTGAGTAAGCACAGCATTAAGATCAGCAATGCTATTTTTAAATTCAAACAGAGCTCCGTTAAGGATACCATCAGTATTTTCGATTAAAATATCCTTTTCGTCAAAACCGAAACTTCTCCAGAAAAATAAATTGTCAGCTCTTTCATTTCCAGATTGCCAACTTCTATCAATAGCTAGAGGTGTCATTTTACACCTCCAATACTCAACTCATTGAGTTGAGGAGCAACATAAAAGACCTTCTCACAAAAATGTGAAAAAGCCTGTTTTAGTGCTTGACAAAAAACACGTCCGATTACATAATCAGCGTGAGCTGTGAGCTGTGAGCTGTGAGCTGTGAGCTGTGAGCTGTGAGCTGTGAG
>CAURRB010000021.1:0-23118 GCA_963527085.1 Streptococcus oralis | reverse complement strand
TCTTGTGACATAATCAAAAAGTCCTGGCCAAATGAGATTATTCTCACGTTTGATTAGGCTGAGCGCTTTGGCTCCTTTTTCCTGAGCATCTTGAATCAATCCCCAGATGAAATCAGCTGAAGCATTGTCAATAACAGGTGTGATATCTGCATTGTCAAATGGATCACCCACTGTTAGCTTAGCGACTTCAGCTTGGAGCAATTCTGCCAATCTGTCTGCTACGCTTTCCACAACTAAAACACGTTTGATAGCGGTACAACGCTGACCAGAGTAGCTAAAGGCACCACCTACGATTTGCTTAGCTGCATTTTCTAAATCTGCGTCTTCTAAGACAATTGCAGCATCTTTTCCACCAAGCTCAAGCATAATCGGGCGCATACCAGCTAAACGACCAATACGCTCACCAATCGGTGTTGAACCTGTAAAGTTAATGAAATTCACTTCCTTGTGTTCGATGATGTAGTCTCCGATTTCAGAACCACGTCCAGTGATGGTGTTAAAGACACCTGCTGGGATTCCTGCTTCGTCAAATGCTTTAGCCAACAAGAGACCAGAAATAGAGCCTTGTGTTGGTGGTTTGAACATAACGACATTTCCTGCAATCAAAGCCGGAGCAATCTTAGATCCAGAAAGGTTGACTGGGTAGTTAAATGGCGCGATAGCTAAAACGACACCAACTGGCTCACGACGGACAACGGCTAGCTTGTTTTTACTTGCAGCTTCAAAACCGCCTCCTTCCATTGCTTGTCCAGTAATACGGAGACCTTCCTCAGCAGCAAAACGAATCAAATCTGCTGTACGTACTACTTCTCCAATGGCTGCTTTAATCCCTTTTGCAACCTCCTTGGCAAGAATTGTACCAATTTTTTCTTTATCACGTTCCAAAATGTCTGCTGTCTTATGCAAATAGGCTGCACGCTCAACGGGTGCTAAATCACGCCATGCTGGGAGAGCTGCACGCGCTGCTTTCATAGCCTCATCTACTTCAGCCTGACTCATAGCGGGAACTGTCCCCAGCTTTTCCTGATTGATGGGAGAATAGATGGCAATTTCATTCTCTGATGATTTCCATTTTCCATTCACTAAATTCTGATAATTTGTCAAATTCTCTTCCTCCTGAAAATGATTAAAACTTATTTTATCAAATTTTCAGAAAATTACAACCCCTTTTTGGAAAATATTGATATTTTTTTCACAAACTTGATTCTTCAAATTATTTGAAATTTATTCCTATTAGATATTGGTTTTTCAATAAAAATCAAAAAAGGTCTAGTTTTAACTAAACCTTTTTGTGGCATTTACTATGAAAGTACCTTCAAGACTGCAACGCTGATATCGTCAATCACATTAGACTCTTGAGAACGACTATTGGACACAAGCATTTCTAGATTCCCCGCATTTTCAAAGTAGAAGGAAGTTCCCTTGGCATTGAATACCACCAATAAGTGCTCTGCTCCACCGTGAATTTCGTAAACAATCCATCCACTATTTTCAGCAGCTGTATGGACAAAGACATGACGATAAACTTCTTCGTATGTAGGATAAGAGAAAGCACGCGTTTGTGTTTTTAGACGAATAATCTGGCGAATGAAGTCAATGCTCTCTTGTCTCTCATTGATTAAATCCCAGTTGACCTGGTTGACACTATCTGGAGCATTGTAACTATTCATGGCCCGTTCTCTATCTGCCGGAGTCAGATCGCCATTTTCTCCTGTAGCAAGGAGTTTGGTGCGACCAAATTCTTGCCCCAGCTCTATAAAGGACATACCTTGCATAAGAATGCTCATCGCTGTTGCTGTCTCAACCTGGCGCATAATCTTATCTGAACTGTGATCTGGATGAAGGGTTACTAACAAATCATGCAAGTTGTAATTATCATGGGCTTCCACGTAGTTAAGAACTTGGTTTGGACTAAGATATGAACCCAACTCTCGGCTACCAAGAATAGCTTTGGCTACAATCGGTTCTGTAGCTGCACCACTAACAAATCCTGCCTTGATTGCACCATAAACTTCTCCTCCTTTGATGGCATCACGCTGATCATCGTTGAAGAATCCAATATTTGGCATTTGGTAGGCATTGTCCTTCTTGGCCTTGTCATAAGGTGCAAGACCTGTTCCCATATCCCAGCCTTCTCCATAAGTTATAATACGGGGATCAACCTCATCTAGCGCCCAACGAATTGCCTGCATGGTTTTGACATCGTGAATTCCCATCAAGTCGAAACGGAAACCGTCAATATTGTATTCTTTCACCCAATAAAGGAGTGAGTCAATCATATACTTGCGGTACATTTCGTGTTCGCTTGCGGTTTCATTTCCAACACCTGTGCCGTTTTGGAAGGTTCCATCTGGATTCATACGATAGTAATAATCAGGGACAGTTGTTTGGAAAGGTGCATCAACCGTTGAGAAGGTATGGTTGTAAACGACATCCATAATAACACCGATTCCCGCATCATGATATGCCTGAATCATGGTTTTAAGGTCTCGAATAACCTGTCCAGGATCATCTAGATTGCTAGAGAAACTTGGTTCAGGAGCATTGTAGTTTTGAGGATCATAGCCCCAGTTATAGGTTATATTCCCGTCCTCGTCGTATTCCTTATGACGATCAAAGATTGGTTGGAGCTGAACATAATTACAGCCGAGTTCTTTGATATAGTCAAATGCTGTTGCTTGACCATACTGGTTAATCGTTCCTGTCTGCGCAGCCCCAAGGAAGGTCCCTCGAAGGTTTTCTGGAACTCCAGATGTCGGTGATTTTGTAAAATCACGAATATGCATCTCACAGATAACGGCTTTACATGGATTTTCCAAACGCCAAGGGGCGTCTGTCCCATGTTTGACTTTAAATCCTTCAACCTGTCTATCTTGCTGAGAGAGGATTACAGAACGTTTCCCATCAGGACTTGTAGCGATAGTGTATGGGTCTCGTATCAAGGTCTGGTGGTGCGGAAACTCAATCTGATACTGATAGGCTTTACCTGCAAGATTTTCATCCAGGTCTACACTCCAAACACCAATGGTATTGTACTTATGACTATATGAATAGCTATTCCCACGCTCAAGATTAAAGGTTTTCCAAATCGGCGCGTCGTTACTTGTATTTTCATAAACGACCACTTGAACTGCTGTAGCTGTTGGAGCCCAGAGTTTAAAGCTTGTCTGGTAGTCAGAGATACTATAACCCAACTCTCCTTGGTATCCCCAATGGTGATCAAAACTTTCACTGTGAAAGGCTTTATCAAAAGCAAACGGGTTTCGATCTTTATAGCAAGGACTTGCAATGGCTGGATTTTCAGAATAATAAACCGTCTCATCACCATCCAAAATCCAAACCTCAGTCAACAGTGGATAGTAGTTAAACCGTAGGAGATAATCTTTTGTCTTTCCATCTATTTCGACAGAAAAGGTCAGAGTATCGAGCCTTTCTGTACTTGTGACTGTAAAGGAGAATTTTGCTCCAAAATAGTCATTTTCATAATACAAATTTTCTTTAACATCTGCCTGTTTTCTACTGAATGAACAAGCATCATAATCCCCATTCTTTCGGTGAAAATGGATGACTACAGGGTATCTATACATTTCTTTTCCTAATTTCTAATTTTAATTTTTAAGTCATGCTGAAGAATTTAACGGGAATTTCAGCACTATAGAGAATAGTTTTAATAGATATAAAAACACATCAGGACAGATAGTTTCAGACTATCTAACATCTAGTTTTCGACTATTCTTTACAAACCTTCTAGCCAAGCTTCATCTCGAACTTCGATACCAAGTTCTTGTGCTTTTTGGAGCTTGCTTCCTGCATCTGCTCCTGCTACGACAAGATTCGTTTTCTTAGAAACACTGCCTGTGACTTTGGCACCCAGACTTTCGAGTTTGCTTTTGGCTTCTGAGCGCGTGAGACGTTCCAATTTTCCTGTTAATACAACTGTCAAACCTGACAAGGCCGCATCTGCTACTACTGTCTGCCCTTTGTAGTCCAGATTAACTCCAGCATCTTTCAACTCATCTAAGAGAATCTTCGATCCTTCTGTAGCAAAAAAAGTCTGAAGACTTTGAGCAATCACACTACCCAAGCTTTCAATACTTGCTACTTCCTCAGGATCAGCTTGGGCTAGATTTTCAATAGAGTGGAAATGTTGGAGCAAGAGCTGACTAGCCTTGCTTCCGACATGGCGAATTCCCAGACCAAACAAGAGTTTTTCAGCAGAGTTTTCCTTGGATGCTTGAATGGCCTGATACAGTTTAGAAGCAGACTTTTCCTTGACACCTTCTAAAAGGAGGAAATCATCTTCTTTCAAACGGTAAATATCTGCCACATCCTTGACTAAATTGGCAGCAAAAAGCTTTTCGACGATAGATGGACCAAGTCCTGTAATATTCATGGCATCTCGAGAGGCAAAGTGAATCAAGCCTTCCATGATTTGAGCAGGACAACGAGGATTGATACAACGAAGAGCCACTTCATCTTCAAAGTGAAGCAACTGGCTATCACAACTTGGACAGTTTGTTGGGATATCTAGTTTCTCTTCAGAAATCCGCTTAGACTCTACCACACGCAAAACAGCAGGAATGATATCTCCAGCCTTATAAACGATAACTGTATCATCTTTGCGGATATCTTTTTCAGCGATATAATCTACGTTGTGAAGAGTTGCACGGCTTACGGTTGTGCCAGCAAGCTGAACAGGTGTTAGATTGGCAGTCGGGGTCACAACACCCGTACGACCTACTGTCCAGTCAACTGAAAGGAGCTGGGCTTCTTTTTCTTCAGCGGGGAATTTGTAGGCGACTGCCCACTTTGGAGCCTTAACGGTAAAGCCAAGTTCTTCTTGACCTGCTAGGTTGTTGACCTTGATCACCACTCCATCAATGTCATAAGGCAGATTATCCCGTTCTTGTTCAACTTCTTGGATGAAGTCCCATATCTCATCTATGTTTTCAGCCAGAATTCGTTTAGGATTAACTACAAATCCAAGCTGTTCAAGGTGCTTCAAGACCTTTTCTTGGCTGTCACGAGTTGAAGGGCTAGCTTCTTGATAGAGGAAAGTTGCAAGATTGCGTTTGGCTACTACTGCTGTATCCAACTGACGGAGGGTTCCTGCAGCTGCGTTACGAGGATTGGCAAATTCAGGCTCACCATTTTCTTGGCGAGCTTGGTTGACCTGGTCAAATGAAGCGCGTGGCATGTAACACTCTCCACGAACAGTGATATCAAGTTCTTCTGGCAAGGTCAAAGGAATGTCCTTGACACGCTTGAGGTTCTCTGTGATATTTTCACCAACAGAACCATCCCCACGTGTCGCACCGACTACCAAAATTCCCTTTTCATACGTAAGCGAGATAGACAAACCATCGATTTTCAGCTCGCAAATATAGGTCGGTTGGGGTAACTCCTTGCGAACACGCGCATCAAAAGCTTCTAACTCTTCACGTGAAAAAGCATCCTGCAAACTATAAAGAGGATACTGATGACTGTATTTTTCAAAACCATCTAAAACCTTACCACCAACACGATGGGTCGGACTGTCCGCTAAAACTTGATCCGGATAGGCGGCTTCCAACTCGACCAACTCTCGGTAGAGGCGATCATACTCGCTATCTGAAACCGAGGGATTGTCACTCGTATAGTACTCGGTCGCATAGCGGTTAAGTAAGGCAACTAACTCATTCATTCTTTCATTCATAATCCCATTTTACCACAAAGCAAGCCCTCCTCACAATAGAGAAGGGCTGAAAAATGGTTCATAGTGTAATATTTTCTTAAAAATGAGATTATGACTCTTTTTCAAAATGACTTCGTACATAAACGAGGGATAGACAAGATAGGATGACAACCCCGCTTCCAATTATCAGGAAAGAAGAGAGATGAACACTTGGTAGCACTGTCATAAACCCTTTTGCAATCGGCATAAATAGGATGGCTAAGGTAAAAATTGTGCTTAGCACTCTTCCCAAGTATTCCCCCTCAACCTTGGTTTGAACCTGAGTAAAAAAGTGAATATTAAAAATCGTCATAAACAGTTCACAAACTAAATTTCCAGAAAAGGAAAGAAAAGTTGGCAATGGTAACCCCATCATAAAAACTCCAACTCCAGTCAAGGCCAATAGAATCAAAAGATTATAAACACCTGCCTTTATTTTGCTAGCTAGAAGAGCTCCGATAATCGAACCAATAGCGCCCATAGTCAAAATAGTTGCATAAGCTCCTTCTACCCCGTATAGTCGATTTGAAAAAGGGAGGAGAAATTCAAAAGCTGCAAAAAAGAAATTAACACTCGAAGCTACTACCAAAAGGAAAAAGATCTCTTGCTGGCGCCAGATATAGGCAAGTCCTTCTTTCATATCAGCAAAAATATTTTTCCAGCTGAAAGTCTTTTTCTCTTGTAACTGAGTCTCTTTTTGGGGAAGTAAAGCTACTAATGTAAATGCAATGAAAAAACTAATGGCATCTAAAACGAGCGTCATATGGAGACTGGCAAATTGTAAAACGATGAAAGAAAGTACAG
This sequence comes from Streptococcus oralis, assembly GCA_963527085.1. Lineage (GTDB taxonomy): Bacteria > Bacillota > Bacilli > Lactobacillales > Streptococcaceae > Streptococcus > Streptococcus oralis_CV. Next base: position 16,601 of record CAURRB010000021.1, on the reverse strand, counting down.
GGGAGCTAACGCCTACAACCTGCAAAACGAGCTCTAAGCGAGCATTATAGGTCACAATCTCGTCTTTCTCTACAACTTCAGTTATAATGGCTTTATTGGCTGTACGAGAAAATGCAAAGGCAACCGCCTGAACAATATTTGCGAAGATCAGAGCAGCAATCATCAAGCTATCATTTCTGATGAAAGAAATAGCTAGACAGAGAACGCCACAAATCAAGTCTGTCGTCATCAAAATTTTGCGACGCGAAAAACGGTCTGAAATCACTCCGCCAAAGGGATTGACTAGAATCGATGTAACCAACTCAGAAATCTGGTAAATCCCAAGAACAGTCTGTCCTACCGTTCCCATTGATGCTAACCAAACACTATTTCCATAATCATAGAGCATATTCCCTATCTTATTAATAGCCCCACGACTAATCAACTGGATTGCATGTCGATTCATATAAAAAGCTCCTCTCAAATTTTGAAACTATTGTATCAAAACTGAAAGGAGTCTCTTTATTTTTCCCTTATTTGGGAAATTTAAGCATTTACAAATTTTTCATAATGTTCCTGATAGTAAGCCACTTGCTCTGGAAGTCCAAGCACATCAAAAATAAGCATTGCCTCCTGCATCTGACTACAACCCTCTTCTTTCAAGTCTCTCTGGTAGAGGGCGAAACCTTTGAGATAATGGAAGATATTGCGCTCATAAAGCTTGATACCATTTCCAATCAACTTCTCCACATAGCCCTCAAAATAGTCCGCATCCGCAAAGGATCGATTTTCCAAACAATGCTGGTAACAGTTAAGAGCTAAAATCAAAACAAGTTTACGATGCCGACCAATTTCTTTGTAGTAGTCTTCCCGCTCCATGACTTCTCTGCCAATCCGAGCCACATAGTCCACATTGTAGAAAGTATAGAGATTACCGAAAAGAATCAACTCATACATAGTCCATTCTTCTGTTTGAAAAAGATAATCTGCTACCTTTTCCAAATCACTCTGACTCATCGTGTAATGAGCATCTCTTTGACAAATCAGACCTTGTAGCAGAATCCAATTCAGCTCAAAATAGAGGGGATTGGTCGAATTCTTCGCTTTCTCAAGCTGTTCCTTTTGAAGCTTTTGAAAACCTGCAATATCATTTGAGTAGTAAAGCGGAATAATCTGTGCCATCAAGGCAACATGTTCATGATTTTGAAAATCTCTAGCCTTGTCCATGAAATTTTCAATAGTCACATGAATATTGTCCAAAATCTCAAAGAAACGAGAAACTGCTAGATCAGACTCCCCAAGCTCGAAGCGAGATAATTGAGAGGTTGAACATGATTCACCTGCCGCCTCTTTTAAGGAGTACTTCCCACTTGTTCGAAATTCACGAAATACCTTTCCTAGATGTTTCATCTTTACACCTGCTCTGATAATTCTTCCCACTCAAGCATAGCCTCTTCCTGACGATGACTAATTTTGTCCAGTTCAGTCTGCAATTCCATGAGCTTTTCAGCATCGTTGGTTTCCAGCATTTTTTCAGAAATGGCTTGGCTTTGACTTTCTAACTCTTCGATTTCAGCCTCTAAACTCTCTATTTGGCGCATGAGCTTACGGGCTTCTTTCTGACTTTCTTTATGGGCCTGATAGTCATTAGCTGGGCTTGCTTCTTTTGCTTGATTGCTAGTTAAAGCTTCTTCTGTCTGGTTGTCTTCCATTTCAGCCTTTTTATCAACATAGTAGTCATAATCTCCAAGGTAGAGGGTTGAACCACTCTCAGACAATTCCAGTACATGAGTGGCTACACGATTGATAAAGTAACGGTCGTGGCTGACAAAAAGAAGGGTTCCATCAAAATCAATCAGAGCATTTTCTAACACTTCCTTGCTATCAATATCCAAGTGGTTGGTCGGCTCGTCCAAAATCAAGAAGTTATTGTTTTCCATTGAAAGTTTGGCAAGCAACAAACGGGCTTTCTCGCCACCTGACAGCATCCCTACAGACTTTTTAACATCATCTCCTGAGAAAAGGAAGGCACCAAGACGGTTGCGGATTTCAACTTCTGGTGTCAGTTTAAAATCATTCCAAAGTTCATCCAGAACCGAATTACTTGGTGTTAGCTTGCTTTGAGTCTGATCATAGTAACCAACATCCACATTAGCGCCAAAACGCCTCTCTCCCTTGATAAAAGGGATCTGGTCTACTATTGACTTGATAAAGGTTGACTTCCCAATACCATTTGGTCCAACGATAGCGACAGCATTCATTTTACGAAGGTCCAGATTTATTGGCTCTGAGAGTATTTCCCCATCATAGCCAATAGCCGCATTTTCAACAGTCAGGACAACATTGCCCGATGTTTTTTCCGACTGGAAGGTCATATTGGCTGATTTCTTGCCAGCTTCAGGCTTGTCCAAACGCTCCATTTTTTCTAGTTGTTTACGGCGAGATTGAGCACGTTTGGTCGTTGAAGCTCGGACTAGATTGCGATTGACAAAGTCTTCTAAAGCAGCGATTTCCTTCTGTTGCTTTTCATAGTTTTTTGCCTCAGTAGCTAGCTTTTGCTCCTTTAACTCAACAAAACGAGAGTAATTGCCTACATAACGATCCAAGGAATGCTTAGTTAAATCGAGTGTAACCGTCGCAACCTTGTCCAAAAAGTAACGGTCGTGACTGACAATAATGAGTGCACCACTATAATTTACTAGGTAATTTTCCAACCAGGCAATGGTTTCGATATCCAAGTGGTTGGTAGGCTCGTCCAAAACCAAGAGATTTGGCTTTTCAAGGAGCATTTTGGCCAGTGCCAGACGAGTATTTTGACCACCTGAAAGGTCAGCAATTTTCATCTGCCACATAGACTCGTCAAACTTGAAACCATTCAAGATAGCGCGGATATCAGCTTCGTAGGTAAAGCCACCAGCCTGGCGGAAATTCTCTGATAAACAATCATAATCCGCCATCAGTTTATCTAAATCTTCACCAGACTTTTCACCCATCTCCAACTCCATCTGACGCAGTTGTTTCTCCGTACGGCGTAGATCATCAAAGACATGGAGCATTTCATCATAAATGGTATTTTCAGACTCAAAACGGCTATCTTGGGCTAGGTAAGACAGAGAAATATCTTTTTTCTTATTGATTTCTCCACTAGTTGGCTCCTCTTCTCCAACCAAAATCTTTAAAAGAGTAGACTTACCTGCACCATTTTTCCCAACAAGGGCAATCCGGTCTCGTTCATCAACTTGCAGGTTGATATTATCAAAAAGAACCTCTCCTGCAAAAGAACGTTCAATTTTATTAGCTTGTAAAATAATCATACATCTATTTTACTATCTTTTTCTCTTTTGCACAATTGCAATGAAAAAAGTTCGAGTCATAAACTCGAACCTTTCTTCTTAGTATCCAATGCCTCCACGGAATGTGCGAGCCATATCTTTCAAACTATAGTTTTTAGAAGAGGTGTCGATGGTCCATTTACCATCTTTCTTGGTCATTTTAATTTCATAACCCTCTTTCTTCATGTTATCACTAGTGTCTAGAGGAGTTGAATCAAATTGACTTGGTGCATTTTCTAAAATATATTTCTCACCAGCTTTCATAGCTTCTGAGTAGTTGCTATATTTGCCTTTGTTTTCTTCGTAGAATTTACGGCTCAATTCATGAACATTCAAATTATCCAAGTCGATTGTTTCTGGTCTAACATAAACAACAGCATAATCTGGCAAGTATGTCTTCACCTTGTAATCAACTTTTGCTCTCTTAGCATTTGCTTTGATGTAAGCATCTGCGAATGTTCTAAGTTCTGAATCAGAAGGTTTGTAGTTATAGAAACCTTTTCCGAATGATTCTGTAAATTTCTTGATAAACTCTTCTTTATCAGCTTTCGCATCGTTTGTGAATTCAGCACTATTATCAGAAGATTTTTTATCATCAGCAAGTGCTACAACTTGTGACTTATTATCAGTAGCACTTAGGTTCGTTCCACCACCAGAGCTTTCCCCATTAAGGTAAACAGCATCGACATATTTTTTCATTACATCTTTTGCTTCATCAATATTATCTTCATACTGACTTGGATCCACCTTGATTGCTACATCGTTATTCTTTTTAGAATTTTCTTTGATGTCATCGTAAAAGCTAGGCGCGAAGTGAAGTTCATACTTAGCATTCTTGTCGACTTCATACACTACATAACCAGCAACACTCTTTCCTTTAGAAAGTTTGTCTCCATATGACATAAATTTCGTTTTACTGTCACTTTCATAAACTTGAATTGGTTGTAATTTTTCATCTTTTTCATTATAAAGCGTGATATCTTGGCTAGTAAAACTAAACTGTTTATCGCGATTGTTCTTGATTTCAACTTGAAGTGCAAGGTATGTTGATGATGAATCCTCATCTTTAGGCAATACATACATACCGTCTTTTACAGAAACCTCAAAGTTGGAGTTTGAAGCTGTACCATTGTCGCTTGCTTTTTTTTGAGCTCCACAGGCAACCAGTGCTAAAGCTGATAAAAGCAAGGCAGAATGCTTAAGAATTTTTTTCATAATGGATTCTCCTTTAATGATTTACTATATTTTACCATACGCAGAATAAAAATCAAAACAGAAACCAGATATTTTCAAAATATCTTAAATTTATAGAGTTTTAACTTAAATTTTTCTATATGTTCATTTGATACATTAAAGGATTCTTTATAAAAAGAATAGAATATAACAATATTGACGATTTACTTTATTTAAAAATCTCACTAAAATACTATAAACTTTTAATATTTTAAAAAAAGTTAGATAATTAATTTTCATCGTTAACTTGGTATAAGTAAGCACAGTACTCACCATTTTCCCGCTAAAGTGCATAAGTAAATTTCCTACATTTTAAGTTATGCTAACGTTTTACTAAAATGTCAAATCGTGATATAATGAAAGCGATTAAAGCAAATAAACAAAGGAGACACTCTATGACTTACCAAGAAAATTATCAAAAATGGGTTGATTTTGCTGACCTTCCAGACTACCTTCGTCAAGATTTGGAAAATATGGACGAAAAAACTAAGGAAGATGCCTTTTATACCAATCTTGAATTTGGTACTGCTGGTATGCGTGGTTTGATCGGTGCTGGTACAAACCGCATCAACATCTACGTTGTTCGTCAAGCAACTGAAGGTTTGGCTCGTTTGATTGAGTCAAAAGGTGGAAATGAAAAAGAACGTGGTGTGGCAATTGCCTACGATAGCCGTCACTTCTCACCAGAATTTGCCTTTGAATCTGCGGCAGTTCTTGCTAAACACGGTATCAAATCTTACGTATTTGAAAGCCTCCGTCCAACTCCAGAACTGTCATTTGCAGTTCGTCACCTCAACTGTTTCGCAGGTATCATGATTACTGCCAGTCACAATCCTGCTCCATTTAACGGTTACAAGGTTTACGGTGAAGATGGTGGGCAAATGCCTCCACATGACGCGGACGCTTTGACTACTTACATCCGTGCTATCGAAAATCCATTCGCTGTGGAAGTTGCTGATGTCGAAGCTGAAAAAGCTTCTGGCTTGATTGAAGTTATCGGCGAAGCTGTTGATGCAGAATACCTTAAAGAAGTTAAGGACGTAAACATCAACCCTACCTTGATCGAAGAATTTGGTAAAGACATGAAGATTGTCTACACACCACTTCATGGTACGGGTGAAATGTTGGCTCGTCGTGCTCTTGCCCAAGCAGGATTTGACTCTGTTCAGGTTGTTGAAGCACAAGCAACTGCAGACCCAGACTTCTCAACTGTAAAATCTCCAAACCCAGAAAGCCAAGCAGCCTTCGCCCTTGCTGAAGAACTTGGTCGTCAAGTTGGTGCAGATGTGCTTGTTGCAACTGACCCTGACGCTGACCGTGTTGGTGTTGAAGTTCTTCAAAAAGATGGAAGCTACCTCAACCTTTCAGGTAACCAAATAGGCGCTATCATGGCTAAATACATCTTGGAAGCCCACAAAAATGCTGGAACTCTTCCTGAAAATGCAGCCCTCTGCAAATCTATCGTATCAACTGACTTGGTAACGAAGATTGCTGAAAGCTACGGCGCAACCATGTTCAACGTTTTGACTGGTTTCAAATTTATCGCTGAAAAAATCCAAGAATTTGAAGAAAAACACAATCACACTTACATGATGGGATTTGAAGAAAGCTTCGGTTACTTGATTAAACCATTCGTACGTGATAAAGATGCTATTCAAGCTGTTCTTGTCGTTGCTGAGCTTGCTGCCTACTACCGTTCACGTGGTTTGACACTTGCTGACGGTATCGAAGAAATCTACAAAGAATACGGCTACTACGCTGAAAAGACTATCTCTGTTACCCTTTCTGGTGTTGATGGTGCAGAACAAATCAAGGAAATCATGGCTAAGTTCCGTAACAATGCTCCGAAAGAATGGAATGCAACAACTATCACTGTCGTAGAAGACTTCAAGGCTCAAACTGCTACTGCTTCTGACGGTACTGTTACAAACTTGACTACTCCACCAAGTGATGTGTTGAAATATACACTTGCTGACGGTTCATGGATTGCTGTTCGCCCTTCTGGTACTGAACCAAAAATCAAATTCTACATTGCTGTTGTGGGTGAAAGCAATGAAGATTCACAAGCTAAGATTGCCAACATCGAAGCAGAAATCAATGCGTTTGTTAAATAAGAAATTATAAAAGATGAGACCAACCAATCTCATCTTTTTTTCGTATCAAATCTAAGCAATTTTAGAAACTTTATGGCATACTAGACTTATCAATGAAAGCGAGGTAATCTCATGGAACAATTTTTAGAAAACATCAAAGACCTTGAAGTCACTACAGTTGCGCGTGCGCAAGAAGCTCTTGATAAAAAAGAAACTGCAACCTTCTTTATTGGTCGTAAAACTTGCCCTTACTGCCGTAAATTTGCTGGCACATTGGCAGGTGTCGTAGCTGAAACTAAAGCCCACATCTACTTCATCAACAGTGAAGAACCAAGCCAACTCAATGAATTGCAAGAATTCCGCTCACGTTATGGAATTCCAACCGTACCAGGATTTGTTCACATTGCAGATGGCCAAATCAAGGTCCGTTGCGACTCTTCTATGTCTGCACAAGAAATCAAGGAATTTGCTGGATTGTAAAAAATATATAAAAAAGAAGGCACCCGCCTTCTTTTTATATATCTGTTAATGGTGTTGCAGTATCTGGCGAGGTATCATAAACCTTAAAGTCTACTCCGACTCCCAGATCAGCCTGGGCTAACTGATTGACCATAGTCATATGAGCTAGTTCTTTGATATTGTTCTCTTTAGACAAATGCCCAAGATAGATTTTCTTTGTTCGATTTCCCATTGCACGAATCATGGCCTCAGCACCGTCTTCGTTAGAAAGGTGACCGAGATCCGATAGAATTCGCTGTTTGAGACGCCAAGCGTAAGATCCTGCTCGCAAGATTTCCACGTCGTGGTTGGACTCGATGAGATAACCATCTGCATTTTCGACTATTCCTGCCATACGGTCACTAACATAACCTGTATCGGTCAACATGACGAAGCTCTTGTCGTCTTTCATAAATCGGTAAAACTGTGGTGCTGCTGCATCATGGCTAACACCAAAACTCTCAATGTCGATATCCCCAAAGGTTTTGGTTCTACCCATTTCAAAGATATGCTTTTGCGAAGAATCCACCTTGCCGAGGTACTTACTATTTTCCATAGCCTGCCAGGTCTTTTCATTAGCGTAAAGATCCATACCATATTTACGAGCCAAGACACCGACTCCGTGGATATGGTCTGAATGCTCATGCGTAATCAAAATCGCATCCAGATCTTCAGGTTTGCGATTAATTTCAGCTAGCAGACTAGTAATTTTCTTACCAGACAAGCCTGCATCCACTAGGATTTTCTTTTTTGGGGTTTCCAGATAAAAGGAATTTCCACTGGAACCTGATGCTAAAATACTGTATTTAAAGCCTATTTCACTCATTCTAGTCTTCTATTTCGTCCTCCCATATTTCTTCTTTTACGGCATCCTTATCATAAGGGAGCACTATGGTAAAGGTCGATCCCTTACCGTATTCACTTTTGGCCCATATAAAACCATTGTGTTGTTTGATGATTTCTTTTGCGATAGCCAGACCTAGACCAGTTCCACCTTGAGCCCGGCTTCTTGCACGATCCACACGGTAGAAGCGGTCAAAAATCTTCGGCAAATCTTGCTTTGGAATACCTAGACCTTGGTCTTTGATGGATAAAATCATCTGGTCATCAGTAGTTTTCATGCTGACAGTGATTTTCCCACCATCTGGTGAGTACTTGATGGCATTGTTAAGAATATTATCAATCACCTGAGTCATCTTATCGGTATCAATCTCGATCCAAACTGAATTAATTGGGTAATCTCTGACAAGCTCATATTTTTTCTCGTCATCCTGACTTCTCATCTTATCAAAGCGGTTGAGAATAAAAGTGATGAATGCTGTAAAATTAATCAATTCCACATCTAACTGAGTGGTCGCATTATCAATACGAGAGAGATGCAAGAGATCTGTCACCATCCGCATCATACGGTTGGTTTCATCGAGTGAAACCTTGATAAAATCAGGGGCTACAGGATCATACAAGGCTCCCTCGTCCAAGGCTTCAAGATAAGATTTAACACTGGTCAAAGGAGTTCTCAATTCATGACTCACGTTCGAAACAAAGAGTCTTCGCTCACGCTCTTCCTTCTCCTGCTCGGTCGTATCATGTAAAACGGCAACCAAACCAGAGATGAAACCTGACTCACGACGAACCAGAGCAAAACGTACACGAAGGCTCAGGTATTCCCCATTCACATCCTGGGAGTCAATCGTCAACTCAGGAATCTGTGTAATTAGATCACGCAGCTCATACTCATCTTCTATCTTAAGCAATTCGAGGATGCTTTTATTCAGAACATCTTCTTTCTGCACACCGAGCTGTTTCTTGGCCATATCGTTGATCATGGTAATCTGGCCACGGCGATTGGTCGCAAGAACGCCATCTGTCATGTAAGAAAGAATACTGTTCAATCGTTTACTCTCTTGTTCCAGATTTTCTTGGGTCAAACGAATAACTTCTGATAAATCGTTCAGATTATTGGTGATATTGGTGATTTCTGTACTGCCCTGTAAGTCCAAAACTTGAGAATAATCACCTGCAATCAAGTCCTTAACCTTTTGATTTATCTCCTTTAGACGGATATTATCCCGACGATTTTCCAGTAACAGCAAGGTCACCACCAAGATAAAACCAAGTAAAATCAAGATAAAGATAAAATCGCTGGTCAGAATAGTTTGTCTAATATCTTCAATCATTATTTCTCATATAGTATCCAACACCACGACGTGTGAGAATGTACTCTGGACGACTTGGAGTGTCTTCTATTTTCTCACGCAAGCGTCTAATGGTCACGTCCACAGTACGAACATCACCAAAATAGTCATAACCCCATACAGTCTCAAGCAAGTGTTCACGCGTAATCACTTGACCAATATGAGATGCCAAGTGATACAAGAGTTCAAACTCACGGTGGGTCAAATCTAACTCCTCACCATATTTCTTAGCCACGTAAGCATCTGGAACGATTTCCAAATCACCGATTTGTAAAGGTTGCGTCTTCTTCTCGTCAGACTCTTGGCTATCTACTGAAACTAGGTCTGTACGACGAAGCAGGGCCTTGACACGAGCCTGCAACTCACGATTTGAGAAAGGTTTTGTAACATAATCATCTGCACCTAACTCTAAACCAATAACCTTGTCAAATTCGCTATCCTTAGCTGATAGCATGATAATCGGCACGCTACTAGTCTTACGAATAGCTTTAGCAACTTCTAAACCATCGATTTCAGGTAGCATCAAGTCAAGGATAATAATATCTGGTTGCTCTGATTCAAATAGCTCGATTGCCTCACGACCATTGAAGGCTGTAACGACTTCATAACCTTCCTTGGCCATATTAAACTTAATAATATCTGAGATTGGTTTCTCATCATCTACAATTAATATTTTTTTCATTTTATCACCTTTTCTCTATCTATTATAACAAAAAAATGTAAAGAAGGCACAAATGGCTACTGTAGGCCTTCATCTTCAAGAGTTGTTTTATAAGCCTGCCAAATTTTTTGTTGAGGCTTAGCAAGTGGATAATCAGAAAACTCCTGAGGAGAAACCCAGCGAATTTCTCTGTCCGAAAACTGTTTTGTTTCTGTCACCTGACCAGCTAGGATTTGAATATGCCATTTCCGATGACTAAATACATGCTTGACCTGGTCAAATACTTGCTGGGACCAATTCACTTCTAAATCATAATCCTGCTCAAAGTTTTCTTGAGGACTTGGTCCAAATGCTCTGCTTTCCTCTTTGACTTGAGAAAAGAGATCTAGCTGATCGTCATCACTTGAGAAATCATCAACTTCAATCAATGGGAAATGCCAAAAACCAGCTAATAGTTTCTCGCTTTCATTTTTCTCAAGTAGATATTGACCACGGTCATTGCGTACAACTAAAGCCTTGAGATAGATTGGAAGGGGCTTTTTCTTGGGTTCTTTAATCGGATATACATCCATAGTTCCGTTCTGATAGGCTGCGCTAAAGTCCTTAACAGGGCTTTCTTCTGGTCTAGGGTTAACTGGAGCCTCTATGTCAGACCCTAAATCCATCAGAGCTTGGTTAAAGTCACCTGGTCGTTTCGGGTCAATCAAGATTTCCATCATTGCTTGGAAAATCTTTCGATTGCTGGGAACTCCGATATCATGATTAACCTCAAACAAACGTGCCAAAACTCGCATGACATTGCCATCGACCGCTGGCTCAGGCAAATTAAAAGCGATACTGGAAATAGCTCCCGCAGTATAAGGGCCAATCCCTTTTAAACTAGAAATTCCTTCATAGGTATTTGGAAATTGCCCCCCAAAGTCAGCCATAATCTGCTGGGCTGCAGCCTGCATATTGCGCACTCGAGAATAATAGCCCAATCCCTCCCAAGCCTTCAGCAAACACTCCTCAGGGGCATTGGCCAGACTTTCAACAGTTGGAAACCAGTCCAAGAATCGTTCGTAGTATGGAATAACTGTATCCACTCTAGTCTGCTGGAGCATGATTTCAGATACCCAGATATGATAAGGATTTTTACTTCTCCGCCAAGGCAAATCTCGCTTGTTTTCATCATACCAGTTGAGGAGTTTCTCACGAAAAGAAATAATCTTCTCCTCCGGCCACATGACGATACCGTATTCTTTCAAATCTAACATATATCTAGTATAACATAGAAGCTTCTAACTGTCCTTTTCTCAGTACTAAAAAGCCTCTTCCCATGGGAAAGAGGACTAAATCTTATTGATGAACTGCTTGAGCTGCTGTGATAAGGGTCAACTTGTACACATCATCTGCATTACATCCACGAGAAAGGTCGTTAACTGGCTTGTTCAAACCTTGCAAAACAGGTCCTACAGCCGCAAAACCACCGAGACGTTCTGCCATCTTGTACCCAATATTTCCTGCTTCGATACCTGGGAAGACAAAGACATTTGCTTGACCAGCTACCGTACTTCCTGGAGCTTTAAGAGCTGCAGTTTCAGGAACAAAGGCAGCGTCAAATTGTAACTCACCATCAATCTCAAGGTCGGGACGCAAGTCGTGAGCAATTTTAGTAGCTTCCACTACCTTATCAACACTTTCACCAAATCCTGAGCCTTTAGTAGAATAGCTTAGCATAGCAATTTTAGGTTCAATACCAAACATCTTAGCTGTGATTGCTGAGTTGATAGCAATTTCAGCCAAGGCTTCTGCATCAGGATTGATATTGATAGCACAGTCACCAAATAGGTAACGTTCCGTACCACGAACCATGAGGAAGGCACCTGAAGTACGAGTTACATTTGGACGAGTTTTAATGATTTGTAGGGCTGGGCGAACTGTTGAAGCAGTTGAGTGAATCGCACCAGATACCATACCGTCAACCAAGCCCAAGTAGACTAGCATCACACCAAAGTAGTTGACATCTTCAACCAAAACTTTGCGCGCTTCTTCTTCAGTCATTTTGCCCTTACGACGCTCTACTAAGGCAGCAACCATTTCTTCAAATTGAGGATAATGTTGGGGATCAATCACTTCATAACCATCCATGATCCCTTCGATTTCAAGATAAATTTTAATTTTTTCAGGGTTTCCGAGCAAAACAGGAATTACTTCTGTTTCTTTTACCAAGCGTTTTGTAGCTTGAAGAATACGTGGCTCTTCCCCTTCAGGGAGAACGATACGAGCATTTTTGCCAACCAGGTTGGCTTTGAGACTTTCAAAAACTTCCATGAGTTTTCTCCTTTAAGAAAATAAATTATACTCCAAATAGTTTTTAAAGAGTATTAGTTGATAACTGAGTAATAAGATTGCTGAAATCATCCGGTAAGGGGCTCTCTAGTTGCAAATCTCGCTCTAGAAAAGGATGATAAAAAGATAAATAATGACAATGCAAGGCCTGACGTTGGATACCATCATCCAAACTACCACCATACAAATCATCTCCCAACAAAGGAAAGCCGATGTGAGAAAAATGCACTCGGATCTGATGAGTTCGTCCAGTATGCAGGCGAATATCGACTAGGTGAATATTTCCATAGGACGCTACAACTTTGTAAGACGTATGAGCGTATTTCCCACCTTTGGCAACCCGTCTCGTGATAATAGAATCTTCATCACGCGCAATCGGGGCGATAATCTCCCCCTCTGGCTCCAAGACACCATCTCCTTTAACAAGTGCAAAATACCTTTTTTCGATAAACTTTCGTTGTAGTTGCTTGTCTAAACGTGCATGAGCGTAGCCGTGTTTGGCAAAAAGCATCAAACCAGAAGTATCTCTATCAAGCCTAGTCACGATGTGAACTTGCTGGTTTTCATATTCTTGCTTAACATAGTAGCCCTTGATAAAATTAGCAATGGTATTGGAATGATTGACACTGGGGATGGAAGCTACTCCATAAGGTTTATTCAAAACCAGAAAATGGTCATCCTCGTAGAGAATATCCAGTGGACGCTCAATTGCTTCAAACGTTTCAAAGCCTTCCTCTGCTGGAATGTCAATAGTTACCCTGTCTCCAATATCTAAGAGATAAGTCGCATTTTGAGGTTGGCCATTGACCAGAATAGCCCCTCCTCGGAACTTAATCTTTGCCAAAAGTCCCTTAGAAACCTCGTGTTTCTTGAGGAAAGTTTTGACTTTGACATGCTCATCTGTGGTAAATTCGAACCTCATTCATCCACCTCGCCGATGAAGGCATCTTTGACACGATTCCAGAAACTAGTGTGGCTTGGAGTCGCTACGAAGTGAATCTTGTGATGGTCGATTTGATACTCAATCCGTTCGATATTACGGAATGAATAGACGCTGTTATCGACTGATATCGTGTGGTAATCATTGCGTGTCGGCAAAAGTTCAATCTTATCTTTTTTAGGAATAATGATTGATGATCCCAAAGTGCGATAGACTCGGTTGTTAAGACTTGCTATTTCCGTCAACTGCAAGGCTTCAATGGTCGGATGCAAGACAGCTCCACCCAAGGACTTGTTGTAGGCAGTACTACCCGTCGGCGTTGAAACAGTCACTCCATCTCCACGAAATCGCTCGAACGGAACATGGTTAATGATGATATCCGCAACCATGGTGCGATCTGATCGACGGATACTCGCTTCATTTAAGGCTCGGAAGATTTTCACTTCTCCATTTTCAAGCGTTACCTTGACGTTCAAAACAGGATAGGAAACTTTGGCACCAGTGTCTAGCAGAAGATTGGTCACCAACTGATCCAACTCAAAATCACGATAATCTGTGTAAAATCCCAAATGCCCTGTATGAACACCTACAAATCGAACCTTGTCTAACTGATTCTCATACTTGTGAAAGGCAGACAAAAGCATCCCATCACCACCAATCGAAATAACGATATCGGGATTTGTATCATTAATTATAAAATGCTGTTTTTTGAGTTTTTCCCTCAGTTTATGTAAAACTTTCTGACTCTGTGGCTTTCTATTTGCTATGAGGTCAACTCGTTTACCTGTATTCTTCATCTGTATCGTCACTATTTCCTACACCATCGTTTAATTTTCTGCTCAATGGATCAAAGAGAGCCTGCGCTTCCTGGATATCATCACGAATCTTACCCATTTCTTCATCCAGTTGATAGGCTATTTTCGCTGTGATTTCCAGTCTTTTCCTGATTTCTTCTGGAAAATCGCCCTGATATTTATAATTGAGCGAGTGTTCAATCGTAGCCCAGAAATTCATGGCTAAAGTCCGTATTTGAATTTCCGCCAAAATCGTCTTAGCCCCGTTGATCGTATCAACCGTGTACTCGACAACCACGTGATAAGAACGATAGCCTGAAGCCTTACGATGAGTGATATAGTCTCGTTCCTGAACGACTCTCATATCTTGGCGTTTACGTAGAATCTCAACTACCTCTTTAACGTCATCAACAAACTGAACCATGACACGTAAACCAGCAATGTCTTGCAGATCATGTTCCAGACTTGCATATGTAATTCCTCGACGAGCCATCTTTTCTTTAATACTTTCAATCGGTTTAACACGACCCGTTACAAACTCAATCGGAGAATGCTTGTTTTGCTTACGATACTGTTTGCGAATTCCCCGAAGTTTGATCTTCAATTCACCAACAGCTTGAATGTAAGGATCTAAAAATTCTTCCCATTCTATGGTCATACTTTCTCCCTTGTAATGTTTGATTGCTCTGTCGAAAATCTTTGATTTTTTCAGTACATTCGTATACAATAAATACATTGTCCATTATACCATAAATCGCTTTCAAAGATATAGAAAAGGTTGAAAAAATGAAACATTTAGAAATAGAATTGAAAACACTTCTGAAAAAAGAGGAATATGATCATCTAAAAAAACAGTTTTCCCATATCCAACCCGTTCTTCAGAAGAACTACTACATTGACACACCAGATTTCCAATTGCGTGAAAAGAAGGTTGCCATGCGCATTCGCACCTTTTCAGATTGGGCGGAATTGACCTTGAAAGTGCCTCAAACTGTAGGAAATATGGAATACAATCAGAAACTAACTCTTCCAGAAGCTGAATCATACCTAGAAAAACAAAAACTACCTCAGGGTCTCGTTCTAGAGAAGCTCTCTAAGATTGGCATCGAAAGCCATGACTGGTTTGTTCTAGGCTGTCTTTCCACTCTACGTTATGAAATGAAAACTGAAATTGGCTTAATGGCCTTAGATGAAAGTCACTACTTTGACCAGACGGACTATGAACTCGAGCTTGAAGTCACCGACCATGAAAAAGGGAAAGCTGATTTTAAGAGATTTTTAGATGAAAATCAGATTACTTATCAGAAAGCTCCTTCAAAATTAATTCGTTTTATTAAAAGCATGAAAAAAAGCTGAAATAATCTCTTTTTTTTGGTAAAATAGAAAAGATAAAAATAAAAGAATCTGGCTTTGAAAAACAAAACTTTCTCAAAGAAGATTCATAAAGTTTACAGAGGACGGTCTATAATGTCAGATAGAAACAACATGAAACTTTTCACCCTAAACTCTAACCATGAAATCGCTCAAAAGATTGCGGATACAGTTGGTGTACCTCTTGGGAAATTATCCTCTCGTCAATTTTCTGACGGCGAAATCCAGGTCAACATTGAAGAAAGTGTCCGTGGTTACGATGTCTACATCATCCAGTCAACCAGCTACCCTGTTAGCAACCACTTGATGGAGTTGTTGATCATGGTTGACGCTTGTGTACGTGCAAGTGCTCATAGTATCAACGTTGTCCTCCCTTACTTTGGTTATGCGCGTCAGGATCGTATCGCTTCTTCTCGCGAACCCCTCACTGCAAAACTAGTTGCAAATATGCTTGTCAAAGCTGGTGTAAGCCGTGTTCTAACGCTTGACCTCCACGCTGTTCAGGTCCAAGGTTTCTTTGATATTCCTGTAGACAATCTTTATACTGTTCCTCTATTTGCTAAGCACTACTGTGATAAAGGACTTCTTGGTTCTGATGTTGTTGTTGTCAGTCCAAAGAACTCTGGTGTTAAACGTGCACGTAGTTTGGCTGAATACCTTGATGCTCCTATTGCTATCATTGACTACGCCCAAGACGATTCTGATCGTAACGAAGGCTATATCATTGGGGATGTTGAAGGCAAGAAGGCTATCTTGATTGACGATATCCTAAATACTGGTCGTACTTTCTCTGAAGCAGCCAAAATCGTTGAACGTGAAGGCGCAACTGAGATTTATGCAGTATCTAGTCACGGTTTATTTGTTGAAGGTGCAGCAGACCTTCTTGACGCTACAAACATCAAAGAAATCCTTGTGACAGACTCAGTAGCAACCAAAGAAAGAACTCCAGAAAATGTATGCTACATTACTGCTAGCGAATTAATCGGAGATGCTATCGTCCGCATCCATGAAAGAAAACCAGTCAGCCCACTCTTTGCTTACAACAAAAAGAAATAAGGTGATTCTTTGATTTATTTGGACAATGCTGCTACGACTCCTATGTCAGCAGTAGCTATTTCTGAAATGACCAAGGTCATGCAAGAAACTCATGGTAATCCTTCTAGTATTCATGGTC
>CAURRB010000020.1:0-26002 GCA_963527085.1 Streptococcus oralis | reverse complement strand
CTCTTTCTATTATACCTACTTTTTTACCTTTGTCAAGGACTTTTTTTCCTCTTTACCGAAATTCTGAAAAGATTAGGGAAAAGAGCCAGTTAAACTGACTCCCTTTATTTATCTTGCCAATTAGTTGCACGTTCCTCTCCCCACCAGTAAGGGATCAATTCGGCAACCTTAATTGTTTTTCTTGTTTCGTAGTCCATCATGAACTCTGCTTCTTTATTTTCAGCATTCAATTCTAAGAGAAATTCTCTGCAGGCGCCACAGGGCATACCTGATCCTTCGCCGTAGGGAGGTTTATCTCGAAAGGCGAGGATTTTCTTAACTTTAGTTTGTCCTGAAAATTGATACATATTGAAGAGAGCTGCTCGTTCTGCACAGAGATGAAAAACGCCACAAGTGCCCTCCATACAAAATCCTGTGAAGATCTGACCATCTTCTGCTTCTACCGCAGCAACAACATGGTTAGCATAAACAAAGTCAGAAACTTCATGGGGATTAAATAAGGTTCGTGCTTCTTCATACATCTTTTCCCAAGTATCCATTGGAAGTCCTTTTTACTTAGAAATCTCTTTGAGCATGTTATCGATATGCTGGATAGATTTCTCACGACCTAATAGGTAAATCGTATCTGGTAATTCTGGTCCATGCATTTCACCTGATACAGCAATACGAATCGGCATGAAGAGATTTTTTCCTTTAATACCTGTTTCTTTTTGAACTGCTTTGATTTGTGGGAAGATGTTTTCTGTCACAAATTCTTCATCTGTCATTGCTTCTAGTTTCGCTTTGAAGGCTTCTAGAACAACCGGAACGGTTTCTCCTGCCATGACCTCGCGCTCAGCGTCTGTCAGCTCTGGGAAATCTGCGAAGAAAAGATCTGTCAATGGAACGATTTCATCCACTGACTTCATTTGTGGTTTGTAGAGTTCCACCATTTTTTCAGATTTATCAGTCAAACGCCCTGCTTCTTCTAAGTATGGTTTAGCCATTTCAAAGATTGTCGCAAGATCAGCTCTCTTGATGTAGTCGTTGCTCATCCAGTCTAGTTTCTTCTGATCAAAGGCAGCTGGTGACTTGCTGAGACGATTTTCATCAAAGAATTTAATCAATTCCTCACGAGAGAAAATTTCATCTTCGCCACCTGGATTCCAACCAAGAAGGGCGATAAAGTTAAAGACTGCTTCTGGTAAATAACCTTTTTTACGGTAGTCTTCGATAAACTGAAGGGTGTTGGTGTCACGTTTAGACAATTTTTTACCCGTTTCAGAGTTGATAATCAAAGTCATGTGACCGAACTCTGGAGCTTCCCAACCAAGAGCCTCATAAACCATAAGCTGTTTTGGGGTGTTGGCAATGTGGTCATCTCCACGGATAACATGAGAAATTTGCATATCGTGGTCATCAATAACAACAGCAAAGTTGTAAGTTGGGTATCCGTCTTTCTTTTGAATCACCCAGTCACCGCCAATATTGCTACCTTCAAACTCGATATCACCCTTGACCATGTCATGCCATTTGTAGATACCTGACTCATTAACAGCCAAACGAACTGTCGGGATGATACCAGCTGCTTCACGTTCAGCCACATAAGTAGCTTTTTCTTCTTCGCTCATGCCAAGATATTCATTGATGTAACGTGGTGTTTCGCCAGCTGTTTCTTGGCGTTCGCGCTCAGCCGCCAATTCTTCTTCTGTAACGTATGATTTGTAGGCTTTTCCGTCGGCTAACAATTGGTCGATGTATTTTTGATAGAGTTCCAAACGCTCTGATTGGCGGTAGTTTTCATGAGTTTCTGGACTTTCATCCCAGTCAATCCCCAACCAACGAAGGTTTTCAAGCTGTGAACGTTCTCCATCCTCAACATGGCGTTTACGGTCAGTATCTTCGATACGAATGATAAAAGTTCCACCATGATGACGTGCGTAAAGGTAGTTAAACAATGCTGTACGGGCATTTCCGATGTGTAGTAGTCCTGTTGGACTTGGTGCGTAGCGTACGCGGATATCTTTTGACATAGTTTCTCCTATAAAGTCTCTAGGCGTCTGCCTTTTTGCTTTCTATATTATATCACAAGTCTCGCCTGAGTCCAATGTCTACGAATAAAGAGAGTAAAAAGAGTGGACAAGCCACTCTTTTCTTCTATTATAGACGTGCGTTAAGTTCTTTGCTCAATTCTTCAAATCCTGGTTTTCCAAGAAGGGCAAACATGTTGCGTTTGTAGGCTTCAACACCTGGTTGGTCAAATGGGTTGATAGCATTCAAGTAACCTGAAAGGGCAATTGCCAATTCGAAGAAGTAGATAGTGTAACCAAGAGTGAAAGCATCTTGCTCTGGAAGAGTCACGTACATGTTTGGCACATCACCGTCAGTGTGGGCAAGAAGAACACCGTCAGTCGCTTTTTTGTTTACAAAGTCAACATCTTTTCCTTGAAGGTAACCAAGCCCGTCAAGGTCTTCTTCCAAGCTAGGGATAATCACATTCTTGCGTGGTTTGTCAACACGGACAACTGTTTCAAACATGATGCGGGTTCCTTCTTGGATAAATTGACCAAGTGAGTGCAAGTCTGTCGAGAAGTTAGCTGAAGTTGGGTAGATCCCTTTTTGGTCTTTTCCTTCTGACTCACCAGCCAATTGTTTCCACCATTCTGAGAAGTATTGAAGTGATGGCTCATAGTTTACCAAGATTTCAGTGGCATAGCCTTTGCGGTAAAGGATGTTACGAACGGCTGCATATTGGTATGCTTCGTTTTCAGCAATCTTATCTGAAGTGTAGTCTTTACGAGCTGCATTCGCACCTTCCATAAGAGCTTTGATGTCCGCACCTGATGCAGCGATTGGAAGCAATCCAACTGCGGTCAAGACTGAGAAGCGTCCACCGATGTCATCTGGAACCACAAATGTTTCCCAACCGTTAGCATCTGCTTCAACCTTAACAGCACCTTTTTGGCGGTCAGTTGTGGCATAGATACGTTTGTTGGCTTCTTCTTGTCCGTATTTCTTAACCAAAAGTTCTTTGAAGACACGGAAAGCGATAGCTGGTTCAGTTGTTGTACCTGATTTAGAAATCACGTTTACTGAGAAGTCTTTGTCAGCTACGTACTCTACCAAGTCAGCAAGGTAAGTAGATGAGATTGAGTTTCCAGCGTAAAGGATTTGTGGAGCTTTGCGTTCTTCTTTTGTTTGCAAGTTAGCAAAGTGGTGGTTCAAGAAGTCGATGGCTGCTTTGGCACCAAGGTAAGATCCACCGATACCGATCACAACCAAGACATCGCTGTCTGATTTGATTTGCTCAGCAGCTTTCAAGATGCGGTCGAATTCTTCGCGGTCGTAGTTTTCAGGAAGGTCCAACCAACCCAAAAAGTCGCTACCAGCACCAGTTCCTTTACGGATCAATTCGTCTGCAGCTGTTACTTGTGCTTGCATGTATTCCACTTCATGTGGGGCAACAAATTTGTCTAAAACTTTTGAATAATCAAATTTAATATGTGACATGATAATCCTCCAAAATTTCTTCTTTTCTATCATAACGCTTACCTTCGATTTTTTCAAGCTTTTTTATTGAATTTGCCCAATTTTTATCAGAATTCAAACGTTTGCGTAAATTTGCTAAAATATAAAAAATCTGAAAGAACGAATAAAAACGGCTAGAGACTCTAACCGTTACAATTCATTTAATAAATACTCAAATAGTTCTAAATTGCCGTCTTCTTCATTGACCAGAAACTCTGGGTGCCACTGCAAGCCGATAATGCGATGCTCATCAATAGACTCAATCGCTTCGATGGTCTGATCTCTTGGATCAATAGCAGTCACACGGAAATTAGACGCCAGGTCTTTGATACTTTGACGATGAACTGAGTTGACCTGACTTTCTTTGCCAAATAACTTAGCCACCACGCTTCCTTCTACTGTCTCAATAGAATGAGATGTCCCAAAAGGCAAGCCTTGCCAGTGACCTTCAATTTCTTGGTGGAGAGTGCCGCCAAAAGCAACATTGACCAGCTGAACCCCACGACAGATTGCCATAATTGGTTTATTCTGACGGAGCGCTTCTTTCAAGAGAGCTAGTTCAAACTCATCGCGTACAAGGTTGTAATCATCGCTCTCAATGGTCTTTTTCTCTCCATAAAACTGGGGATGGACATTTTGTCCACCTGTCAAGATGAGTTTGTCAATCATTTCTACATAATCGCGCACAATGGACTCATCCCCTACAGGAATCACTAAAGGGAGACCTCCGACTTGACGAATGCTCTCTGCAAATTTACAGGATACAGATGAGTGAATGTTTTTCCCTTCTGCATCTACAGGACATAGATTTGCAGCAACTCCTACAACCGTTCTAGCCATGATGTGTCTCCTTTCGATTTTCTTGCGACAGCCTTATCTTATCACTCCACCCCTTTCCTGTCTAATATGTTTTTTAAAAGACCGTGATAAGTATTTTTTATGGGTAAGAAAAAGTTGCCCAAGAGGACAACTTTTTTCTTATTCGAAGACAAATTGATTGTGATAGAGTTCTGAGTAGAAACCGCCGAGTTTCAAGAGTTCCTGATGATTCCCACGTTCAATGACCTCTCCATCTTTGAGGACAATAATCTGATCGGCATTGAGGATGGTCTTGAGACGATGGGCAATCACAAAACTGGTTCGTCCTGCTACAACTGCCTCCATGGCATGTTGAATCTTGCTTTCTGTTACGGTATCCACATTGGAAGTCGCCTCATCTAAGATTAAGACTTGAGGATCTGTCATCAAGGTCCGAGCGATGGAAATCAATTGTTTCTGACCAGTTGAGAAGATATTTTGCTCATCATCAATAAGGGTATCATACTTATCAGGCAAGCTTTCGATATAGTCATGAATATGAGTTGCCTTGGCAGCTGCTTCGACCATTTCCTGACTGGCATCTGGTACACCGAAGCGGATATTGTCTCGGATTGTCCCACTAAACAAGACCGAATCCTGCAAGACAATACCAACCTTGCTCCGCAGGCTGTCCAAGTCGTAGTCACGGATGTCTTTCCCATCAAAGGAAATGCTACCTGCATCCACATCGTAGAAACGATTGATGAGGTTCATGATGGTCGTTTTCCCTGAACCAGTCGGACCGACAACTGCTACCATCTGCCCCTTAGGAGCTGAAATGCTAACATCTTTTAAAATCGGCTTGTCAGGCACATAAGAGAAATCAATATGGCTGATTTCAACACCTTCTCGCAATTCCGTAAAGGGTGGTGCATTTTGCGGGCGAATCTCTTCTTCTGCATCAAACATTTCTTGGATACGATCCGCCCCAGTAAAGGCCAACTGGAGGCTACCCCAGCTCGCAGCCACCTGGATAATCGGCTGGTAGTACTGCTGAGAAAATTGGGTAAACATGACAATCAAACCTAGGGCTGTCGTTGTTTCGATACTTGGATCGTTCAGCAAGACCGCAGAACCTGCAAAAATAACGATAGCTGTGTTAACCAAGCTCATCCCATTCATAACTGGAAAGAGGATACCTGAGAACATTCTCCCTTTAAAGGTTGCCTTACGCACGCGCTCATTTTGCTCCACAAAGCCTGCTACGATGTCGTCTTGAATTCCTTGTACGATAACAGCTTTCTGTCCAGAAATACTCTCGTCCATGTAGGCGTTGAGTTTCCCTACCTCTTTTTGCTGGAGATTAGTGTACTTGCGGGCCATTTTCACGATGAAGACCAACATGAGAAAGGCCACTGGGGTGCTGGCTACTGTTATCAGGGCTAGCGTCACATTTCTTGAAAACATGACAAAAATCAAACCGATGTAAAGAGCAATATTGCTCATGACCTGAACTAGACTTTCATTGAAGGCTTGAAGGATGTTATCCAAGTCACTAGTGAAGCGAGAGAGGATGTCGCCATCCTGATGGCGGTCAAAGAAAGAAACCGTTAAACGAGAAAGTTTGCCAAAAAGGCCCTTACGCATCTCATTTGTCGACTCAGCAATCACACGGGTCATCAAGGTCATGTAAATCAAACTGGATACCACTAAGGAAAGGACAACCAGAGCTAGATTCAGCATCAGAGCTGATAAACTCTGCCAGGCTAGTTCGGAAGTTCCATTTTGATAAGCCAGAACTAGGTTAGCGAGCTCCGTGACTGCTTGGCCTGAAAAAACAGGGAAGAGGGCTTGGGCAATCGTCGCAACTGCAACCATCAGAATCACAATGACAAAGGAGAACTTGTAAACTTTAAAATAATTCCAGAAAAATCGAACGGTTTTCATTTTATTCCTCCTTTCCCTTTTGTGTTTCGTAGATTTCGCGGTAGACGGCATTGTTAGCTACCAAGTCTGCATGCCGTCCTTCTCCAATCAAGCGTCCTTGGTCCAATACCAAAATCTTGTCTGCATGGACGACTGAACTAATCTTTTGAGCGATGATAATGGTTGTTGTCCCTTTCAGGTCTTTATTCAAAGCTTCCTGTACGAGTCTCTCTGACTTAGCATCCAAGGCCGAAGTCGAATCGTCAAAAATCAGGATACGGGGATTGCTGACAATCCCACGGGCAATGGACATCCGTTGTTTTTGTCCACCAGAAAAATTGGTGCCACGTTCTTCGACCTGACTATCAAATTTGTTTTCCATGCGCCCGATAAATTCGCTGGCTTGAGCAATCCGTGCTGCACGTTCCATTTCTGACACGCTGGCATTGCCTTTCCCTTGACGAAGATTATCTGCAATGGTCCCACTAAAGAGAATAGCACGTTGCAAGACGATGGAAACTGTTTTACGCAAGGTTCCCTCGCTGACGTCTCGAATATCCTTGCCACCAATCTTGATAGATCCCTCCTGTGGGTCAAAAAGTCGTGGAATCAACTGAGCTAGAGTGGACTTCCCTGCCCCAGTCGCCCCAACCACACCGACCATCTGACCAGGCGCAATATCAAAGGTTACATTCTTCAGCATAGGCTCATCGTCATTAGGATAGGTGAAGGTTACATTTTCAAAAGAGAGACTTCCTTCTAACTCTTCATCTGGGAGTTCTTTAAAGGTCATCACTGGCTCGGTATCTAGAATCTCGCGGATACGACGCAAGGAAATCATGGCACGACTGACAGAATTTCCTAAAAATCCAACCATGATAATAGTGAAGATGATTTGACTGAGATAGTTGATAAAGGAAGCAATAGAGCCCACAACAGATGGATCTGACTGAGCCATTCCAGCCACCAACCAGATAGAGAGAAAGACAGCCCCATAGCCGACTAGCATCATAACGGGTTCTATAACTGAGAAGGCATAACCGATATAAAGATTTTGGCCGAGAAGTTCATCTGAAACCTCGGTAAATTTGTCAAATTGTGCTTTTTCTTGTACAAAGGATTTGACCACGCGCACACCACGTAGATTTTCCTTGGCGATAGCATTGATCCGTTCAAGAAGGGTTTGAAACTTAGCAAATCGTGGCCCCATCATCCCCATCATAATAGCAGTTAGTGCAAAGATTAGGAGCACCATGAGGACAATCACCCACCAAAGTGATGGAAGAGTGTGAACCGCCAAGATAAAGGAACCGATAAAGAGAAGAGGGAGACGGAAGAGGATTTGAAAAGCCATCATCACCACGTTCTGAATTTGGTTGATATCATTGGTCATTCGGACGACAAGGTTGCCGGCATTAAACTGCTCGATATTGGCATAAGAAAAAGTCTGAATCTTGCGAAAAGCATCTTCCCGAAGGTCCGAAGACACTCCTTGAGCAATATAGGCTGCAAGCGTTACATTGACCCCACCTGCAACCAGACCGACTAGGGCTACCCCTATCAACCAAGCGCCAATACTATAAATAGCCTCATTTTGTCCGGCCAACAAAGCCTCTAACACCTCTTGCAAATAGCGCGGTTGCAAGAGCGAACTCGCAACCATCAAGCCTGTCATCATTAGGGATGCCAAGGCTTGCCATTTATAGGTTTTTATTTTTTTAATGAGCATATTTCCTCCTAATAAAATAGATAAAGGGAGCGACATCCTGCGTCAGCTCCTTCTCATTCGTTCATATTGATGTTATTCTAGCAAAAAAGAGGCATCTTGTCAAAGAAGTCTCCTTGTTATAAATTAGTGCGCTTTCATCTACAGGTGATGCATGAAAAGGCTTTTTATGGTAAAATGAAAGGAAGAACTCTTACAAGGAGGAAAAGATGAAGAAACAAACCATCGCTGTCTTGGGTCCTGGTTCTTGGGGAACTGCCCTTTCGCAGGTCCTAAACGACAATGAACACGAGGTTCGAATTTGGGGAAATATTTCTGACCAAATTGATGAAATCAATAACCAACATACAAACAAACGCTACTTCAAAGATATCCTACTGGACGAAAAGATCAAAGCCTATCATGACTTGGAAGAAACACTAAAGGATGTGGATGCTGTTTTATTTGTGGTCCCAACAAAAGTAACGAGACTGGTTGCCCAACAAGTAGCAAAGGTGCTCGATCACAAGGTTGTCATCATGCATGCCTCCAAAGGATTGGAACCAGATAGCCACAAACGCCTCTCAACCATTCTTGAAGAGGAAATTCCAGCCGATCTCCGTAGTGAAGTCGTTGTTGTTTCAGGACCTAGCCATGCTGAGGAAACGATTGTACGCGATATTACCTTGATTACCGCAGCATCTAAAGACCTCGAAACTGCCCAGTACGTCCAAAATCTCTTTAGCAATCACTACTTCCGTCTCTATACTAATACGGATGTTATCGGAGTTGAAACCGCTGGTGCTCTCAAAAACATCATTGCAGTTGGTGCTGGGGCATTACATGGTCTAGGGTTTGGCGACAATGCCAAGGCGGCTATCATTGCCCGTGGCTTAGCAGAAATCACCCGTCTAGGGGTCGCTCTTGGAGCTAATCCTCTGACTTATAGCGGTCTTTCTGGAGTTGGAGATTTGATCGTAACTGGGACATCTGTCCACTCTCGTAACTGGAGGGCAGGTGATGCTCTCGGTCGTGGAGAATCCCTCGCAGACATCGAAGCAAACATGGGTATGGTCATTGAAGGAATTTCAACAACTCGAGCAGCTTACGAGCTGGCTCAGGAATTGGATGTCTACATGCCAATCACACAGGCTATTTACCGAGTTATCTACGAAGGTGTCAATATCAAAGAAGCAATCACTGACATCATGAGCAATGAATTTAAAGCAGAAAACGAATGGTCATAGACCCTTATAGAAAGGAACATCATGAAACAAAAAGTCAGAAAAGCAGTCATCCCTGCAGCTGGATTGGGAACTCGTTTCCTCCCAGCAACTAAGGCCTTGGCCAAGGAAATGTTGCCAATCGTAGACAAGCCCACTATCCAGTTTATCGTTGAAGAAGCCCTCAAGTCTGGTATCGAAGATATCTTGGTTGTTACAGGTAAGTCAAAACGTTCCATCGAGGATCATTTCGATTCAAACTTCGAATTGGAATACAACCTCAAAGAAAAAGGGAAAACAGATCTTTTGAAGCTAGTTGATGAAACAACTGGCATGCGCCTGCATTTTATCCGCCAAACGCATCCACGTGGTCTCGGCGATGCTGTCTTGCAAGCCAAGGCTTTCGTTGGAAATGAACCTTTTGTCGTTATGCTTGGTGATGACTTGATGGATATCACCGACGAAAAGGCTGTTCCACTTACCAAACAACTCATGGATGACTACGAGCGTACACACGCGTCCACTATCGCTGTTATGCCAGTCCCTCATGACGAAGTCTCTGCTTATGGGGTTATTGCTCCGCAAGGAGAAGGGAAAGACGGTCTTTACAGCGTTGAAACCTTCGTTGAAAAACCTGCACCAGAGGATGCTCCTAGCGACCTTGCTATCATCGGACGCTACCTCCTCACTCCTGAAATTTTCCAAATCCTTGAGAACCAGACTCCAGGTGCAGGAAATGAAATTCAGCTGACAGATGCAATCGATACCCTCAATAAAACACAACGTGTATTTGCTCGTGAGTTCAAAGGGGCTCGTTACGATGTCGGAGACAAGTTTGGCTTCATGAAAACATCCATCGACTACGCTCTCAAACACCCACAAGTCAAAGACGACTTGAAAGACTATCTCATCCAACTTGGGAAAGAGTTGGCTGAAGGGGAATAGAAGAACAGTTCATATAAAAGAAGAACTAGGATAGTTAATTATCCCAGTTCTTTTTATTTTGTATTGCTATCATCCCGAACATATAAACCAACAAAAGGAAATCGTATTTCTCAGTTAACCCACTTACAAGCTCCATCAAATTTTATGAAAGCGCTACAATATTATTTGTTTTTTTATAAAAATAGGAGTACAATGAGTTAGTATAATAAAATAAAAAGCACCGAATCGGTGCGCACTTTTTCAAGTTGTGTACGGACAAAGCCTTATTTTAACTTGCTGTGTTGTTTCGAATAGTTCCAAAACTTTTTTGTATGATATAACAGAATATTTTAAAAATGAAGGGGGTTTCTATGGAGATTGATGTGTTTTTTGATTATTATTTAAAATCACTTAGGTTCTATTTTGGTGATAGGTGTAAGGATATTGGATTTATAAAGTTTTTCAAAGATGAAAACAATAGTTTTATTACCATAGAGGATTATGTTTTAGAAGCATTAGTAATATTGTCAAATATTTTGAGTAAGGAGAGGATTGTGTTTTCTTGTGGATTTATTCATAGCAAGGGGGTAGTTACTGGAGTAGAAGTATGTATGAATGTATTAGAGTTAGAAAGATTAAATAATTTGTATAAGATATAGTTTTGAAGAATATTAAAAAACATTAGGTAAACTGTCTATGTAGGATGTGCGGAGTTGATAGTATCAATATTTCCTAGTTATAGAGCTGTGTTGTTTCGAATGGTTCCAAAACACATTAAAAGCTACTCATTTTTTGAGTAGCTTTTTAACTATTCCATCCCTACACATAACTCATTCCTTTGTAGAAAAGGAAAATGGCAAGTGCGACAAAAAGTAGGGTTGCTCCGATTCGCTGCCCAGGGCTATACATCCTTTTATCCCATTTGACTGGGAAGATGACTGCTAGAAAGGCCCCTCCTACTGCGCCACCGATATGCCCAGATAGGCTGATTCCTGGAATCAGAACACTTCCGATAATATTTATCACGAAAAGTGTCAGATAGGATTGCCCCAACTGCTGAATATAGGGGTTGCGAGTTGCGTAACGCAAGACGATAATCGCAGCAAATAGCCCGTATAGGGAAGTGGAGGCCCCTGCTGCTACAACTTTTGGTGTGAAAGCAAAAACAAAGAGATTGCCCATCATTCCTGATAAGAGATAGAGAAAGAAGAACTGCTTAGAGCCGAAAATTTCCTCCACCTGTCGTCCAAGAAAGTAGAGTGAAATCATATTGACAATAAAATGCTCCCATCCAATATGCACAAATATAGCCGAAAAAAGGCGCCAAATCTGCTCAGGGAACAGACGAATGATCGTTCCATACATGGCTCCAAACTGAAGCAAGGTATCTGCTCGTTCAAAATTTAAACCTGTAAGAACCAACATCAAGAGAAAGACCAATGCGGTCACTAGGAGGAAGAAACTAGTCACAGGATAACGTTTATCAAAGATTTCCTTCATAGATTAGCACCTCCTGGACGGGAATATCATGGTCTTCCAAGTTAAACTCCTGAACCTGACAAGGGTAGATTGTACTCATGGTATGCCCAGCAAAATGTTCCAGATAGCGATCATAGTATCCTCCACCATATCCGATCCGATAGCCTTCTGTCGTAAAAGCTAGCCCTGGAACATGAATCAAATCAATCTGAGACGGTTCCACCACTTCCAAGTCTCCTTGCGGTTCCAGTAAACCAAAGGAAGTTTTTACCAACTGCTGCGGATTATAGACCACAAACTCCATGCGCCCCTTGGGATAGGTTTTGGGTATCAAAACTTTTTTGCCGTCCTTCAGCGCCTGCTCGATCAATTCTTGTGTTTGAAATTCATGAGGGAAGGAGAGATAGGTTGCGATGGTCTTGGCTTCTTGGTAAAAAGGGTGTTGTAAAAAACGCTCAGTTAAAGCGCGATCCATAGCCTGTTTTTGCTCCTGAGATAGAGCCTTCATTTCTTGCAAGATTTGCTTGCGTAGTTCTGCTTTCATAGACAATTCCTCTACTCTGCTGCCTTCTTTTTCAAGAAACTAGAGACCGCATCTACCCCAATGGCTAAGGCTTCTTCCTTAGGACTCATCTGAGGGTGATGAAGGGCATAGGGACTATCGATACCTAGCCAAAACATAACGCCATCTACCTTCGAAAGGAGATAACCAAAGTCCTCACCAGTCATAGCAGGCTCGATATCAATCAACTCGATTCCGTCTTTCTCTTCAAAAAAGTCCATCAGTTCACGCGCCAAGGCTGGATTGTTCTCAACAGGTAGGTAGCCTCCTTGCTTGAGTTCTACTTCGACTTCCATATCAAAGGCTGCTGCAACCCCTTCTGCGATTGTCTTGACTCTTTTTTGTACCAAGAGGCTCATGTCCTGAGTCAAGGCGCGAATGGTTCCGTGTAAAAATGCTGTGTCTGTAATGACATTGTTGGTTGTTCCAGCTTGGAAAACACCAAAGGTAACCACTGCTCCCTCGATTGGGTTGACATTGCGACTGACAACTGACTGTACTTGGGTTACAAAGTAACTAGCAGCCACTAAGGCGTCATTGGCTTCATGTGGGAAGGCTGCATGCCCACCTTCCCCTTTGAAATGAATCTTCACCTCACAAGTCCCTGCAAAGAGTGTGTGTGTATTAGTCGCAATCTGACCAACTTTCAAATCCGGACGAACATGGAGACCATAAAACTGGTCTGGCAACCAATCTCCAAAAGCACCATCCTCATACATGAGCATACCACCAGCTTCATTTTCTTCAGCAGGCTGAAATAGGAAGAGCAGATTATTCTTAGGTTGCTCCTCAAGAGCACGCTCTAAACAGCCCAAGGCAATGGTCATATGAAAATCATGGCCACAGGCATGCATGCGACCTTGGTGTTGAGAAGCAAAAGGTAGACCTGTTTGTTCGACGATAAGCAGGCCATCAATATCTGTCCGCCAACCAATGGTTCGCTCCGGCTGACTTCCCTGCAGGTAGACCAAAATCCCTGTCCGCCACGTACGAACTTGAACAAAGTTCTTGTCCGCAGTCAATTTCTCAATCACATCCAGCAAATAAGCCTGAGTCTTGAACTCTTCCAAGCCAATCTCTGGAATCTGGTGTAAATCTCGTCTAGTCTGAATCAAATCTAACATCTATCTGTCCTCCTATATAGCAGAAAGAGGCTGGAAAAAGGGTTCCGCCTCTTTTTATTTTTACAAGGTACGAAGCGCATCCTCTAGCGCTGTTTTTTGTTGGGTTTGGGCATCAATCTCTTTGATGATACGAGCCGGAACACCTGCTACTACAACGTTTTCTGGAACGTCTTGGGTAACAATAGCTCCTGCTGCAACAACTGAACCACTGCCGATTTGAACTCCTTCGATAACCACTGCATTGGCACCGATAAGAACATTGTCTCCGACACGGACTGGTTCAGCGCTAGCTGGCTCAATCACACCCGCCAAAACTGCACCTGCACCAACGTGGCTGTTTTTCCCAACGATAGCACGGCCACCAAGGATGGCACCCATGTCAATCATGGTTCCAGCACCGATTTCAGCACCGATATTGATAACAGCTCCCATCATGATAACAGCATTGTCACCAATTTCCACCTGGTCACGGATAATAGCACCTGGCTCGATACGAGCGTTAATAGAACGTTTATCTAACAAAGGAACTGCAGAATTACGAGCATCTTGCTCGACAACATAATCTTGATTTTCTACTAAACCATCGAGAAGCGGAGCCACATCCTTCCAGTCTCCGAATAGGACATTTCCTAGTTTGACAACAGAGCTAGGCACAGCAGTTGCGAGTTGTCCTTCAAAGGTTACTTTAACACTGGTTTTCTTTTCAGCATTGGCGATAAATTGGATGATTTCTTGAGCGTTCATTTTTGTAGCAGTCATAGGTGCCTCCTGGTTCGTTATAATGATACCTATTCTACCAAAAAAGGCTTCAAATTTGAAGCCTCAACTATCAAATAATCATCTTTACCTGGCTTGTTTTGCTTCTTCTACAGATAAGAAAATCATCGGAACGATAATCAACACCATAGCTAAGGCCAAAAAACCATCCATGACCAATCCCAGAAAAAGAACACTTAATAAAGCTGAAGAGAGCGGTTCGCTAGCACTCACTACTGATACAACCAGCGGGGAAACGAGTGACACAGCCTTCATAGATAGGAAGAAGGCAAAAGCAGTACCAAACACGGCAATCATCAGACAAATCAGCACACTTACCAGATTCACTTGAAAACTTATCCGATAAATAGGGTAAAGGAAATTACTAAAGAGCCCTGCCAGAATCATCCCCCAACCAACAGTCGGAACAAATCCGTAGCGCCGTGCAAAACGCTGGGGCAAGATAACATTAAACATGACCCCTACTGCACTAAGCAAACCTGTCACTAGAGCCAAAGGTGTCATGGACAACTGGGACAAATCCCCTTTCGTAGCCATCAAAAAAACACCTAGCATGGCAATCAAAACGTAGAAAACAGCTGTAATTGAAGCCTTCTTCTGGTAAATGATTCGATTGTAAAACAGGATAAAAACAGGGCTGATAAATTGCAAAATGGTCGCCGTCGTCGCATTGGAATACTCAACGCAGAGATAAAAGAAAAACTGCACAGAAAAAATACCTAGAATAGCATAGGCTAAAAAAGGTAGATAATTTTTCTTATCACGCCAGATGTCCAACAAGCGGCTACGCAACTGAAAGGCAGATAGACCTAAAACCAAACTCCCCGCCACTAGTAAACGCATAGAAGTAATCCATCCAGAAGACACTGGATAATGAGTGAAAAAATACTCTCCTAAAATCCCACAAATCCCCCAGATTAGGCCTGAGAGTAGCGAATATACTGTTCCCTTAACAATCTTTTTCTGATAATGATTCATATTATTATTGTAACACGAAACCAACAAAGAAAAAAGTAGCAACAAGGAGAAATTACTAACCTTGCTACTACTCTTTCTTAACGATTAAATAGACGTGAACGTCCTGAAGAACCACTTTGAGTATTTCCACTCGAACTTGAACTTCCAGAGCTACTGCTTGAACTTGAGCTTGGAGGAGTCACTGCTGGAATGCTTCCTAGAATATTCTTCCATGCGTTCAGATAATCTGCATCGCTTCCTCCAATAGCAAAGCGATAGGTGGTCACTGGGGCACCTTCTTTAGTCGCCCAGTAGCTCGTTACTGTTGATCCAGAAACTTCTATTTCTTTCCCATTGATAGAAACCTTGCCTGGTTTTTGTCCTGTAGATCGGAGAACTTGTGACTTGGTCACACTTGGATCCAGATTAAAGCGCTCATTCCCCCATATTCCAGGTTCAGCTTGTTGGATAGCATTGACCAAGTGGGCCATATAGTTGGCATTACGGTAATGGCCTGCTCCTTTGGCTAGTGGTCGGTTGTCGTCGTGACCTAACCAGCCACCCAAAGTCAAGCGAGGTGTAGAAAGCATGAGCCACATATTTTCATCTTCATTGGTCGTACCAGTTTTTCCAATCCAGTCTGCACGAGCTAGGGATGGATTGATAGTCGTCAAATCCGTCTGGAAACTTGAGGTAATCCGAGACGAAATAACATCCCGAAGGAGACTTTGCATGATGGTTGCTGTCGCTTTTGAATAAACTTGGACAGGCTCATCCTTGTGCTCGTATACCAGTCGGCCATCCGTTGACTCGATCTTCGCGATCATATGTTTCTTATGGTAAACTCCGTTGTTGGCTATCGTTTGGTATCCGTTAGTATGTTGGGCAACTGTAACATCAATCCCCCCACCCATCGGCAAACTTTCAATCCCATATTCTGGGATTTCATAACCCATTTTTTCCATATAACCTTTGACATCGACACCCTTCTCTCGAAGCGTACGATACGTCCAGTAGGCTGGGATATTCCATGAGTAGTTAAGGGCTTCTCCCAATGTCATCATGCCCGTACCAGGACTATTGACATACATGATGGGATTCCCATTTGAAAAGTTGGTTGGATAGTTTGACAAGATACTTGCACTTCCCATCAAACCTTGGTCAATAGCGATACCATAGGCCAATATAGGTTTAGTGGTTGAAGCTGGAGAACGCTTGGTATCAATAGCGTGATTATTCTGATTTTCTTGATAATTACGGCCACCAACAAATCCTAGGATAGCTCCCGTTTGGTTGTCCATGAGGACATTCCCCACCTCAGGCTGGCCTGTCGAATCATCTAACAGGTAGCCGTAGGTCGCAACCGCATTTTGCATCGCAGCATGAACATTTTTATTGATAGTTGTCGTAATCTTATATCCACCATTTTCAATTTCCTTAGTGGCTAGATCACGATAGGATTTCTGAATGGACTCATTCTTTAATTCTTGCGCAGAAACATTATCTCGTTGGATGAGGTAGTCGTACATGCGATCAGTAGCTTCTGCCAAGGTTGCATAGTAGAGATAGTCACGCGAAGTACCGCTAACGCTACCTGATGGTAGGAAGTCTTTCTTAAAGTCATAATCTTTGTACTTATCGTAGTCTTCCTGACTTAGAGCCCCTGTCCGGTACATGTTGTAGAGGACATCCTTGGCACGCTTAATCCCCAAAGCCATATCCTCATCACTCTTCATACTACCATCAGATTCATAAGGAGAGTAACTAATCGGACTCTGTGGCAATCCTGCGATAAAGGCTGCTTGAGGGACCGTTAAATCCGAAGCATTGACCCCAAAGATTCCTTCTGCAGCTTGCTGAGCACCTGCAATATTTTGACCTTTATGATTGCGACCAAAAGGAGCAATGTTAAGGTAGGTTGTCAAGATCTCATCCTTACCCATGGCCCGTTCTAAAGCTAGAGCATCAATAATCTCTTTAGCCTTACGAGCTAGAGTTGGAGCATCCCCCACCACTTGCTGCTTGATGACCTGCTGGGTCAAGGTCGAACCACCACTAGACGAGCCCAGACCGACAAAGGTTCCCAAGGTCGCACGAATAACGGCCTTAGGCACAACTCCCTTGTGCTCATTGAAATGCTCGTCCTCTGTCGCAACAATAGCTTTCTTAAGGTTATCTGAGATAGCATCTGAAGCGACTGAAGTGCGCAATAAATCGCCCTCGATCGAGGCAATGGTACTGCCGTCAGAATAAGTGATTTCTGAGATGGAGGCAATATCCTTCACTTGCTTGACCAACTCTTCTGCTTGAGGGACTTGAGCCTTGTCAAATAGAGCGACTCCATAACCCATAGCTACACCAGCGCCAAACAGTCCACCGATAAAACCTAAGATAAAGAGAGTGTTAAAGACTATTTTAAACCCACTCAAAACCTTAGCAAAAATAGACCCTGCCCTTCTAACTTTATCAGAAGGGGCCCCCTTTTTACTAGTTTTCTTATTAGCTAGTTTTTCTGCTAGTCTTTTCTTCCATTTTGCAATTCGTTGCATTAGCTGCTGGAAAAAATGCAGCATTTTTGTTTTTAATTCATTAATTCTTTCTTTCATGAATGTCCTCGCTTTCTCTATTATACCATAAAAGGGAAACTTTCAATAAAATAGCCACTTTCTTCCCTATTCCACTAGGCTATTAATCAAGTTTGTGATACAATAGGTAGAAACAATATTTTATAAAGGAGAAAAGACACATGCACATTTTTGATGAGCTAAAAGAGCGTGGTTTGATTTTTCAAACGACTGATGAAGAAGCTTTGCGCAAAGCCCTAGAAGAAGGTCAAGTTTCTTATTATACTGGCTACGATCCAACTGCTGACAGCCTTCACCTCGGTCACCTTGTCGCAATCTTGACCAGTCGTCGTTTGCAACTAGCAGGTCACAAACCTTATGCGCTCGTTGGCGGTGCTACAGGTCTCATCGGAGATCCGTCCTTCAAAGATGCTGAGCGTAGTCTCCAAACAAAAGACACAGTAGAGGGCTGGGTCAAGTCTATCCAAGGACAACTTTCTCGTTTTCTTGACTTTGAAAATGGTGAAAATAAAGCTGTCATGGTCAACAACTACGACTGGTTTGGCAGCATCAGCTTCATTGACTTCCTCCGTGATATCGGAAAATACTTCACTGTCAACTACATGATGAGTAAGGAGTCTGTTAAAAAACGGATCGAAACAGGAATTTCTTACACTGAGTTTGCCTACCAAATCATGCAAGGATACGACTTCTTCGTCCTTAACCAAGACCATAATGTGACGCTACAAATCGGTGGTTCTGACCAGTGGGGAAATATGACCGCTGGTACCGAATTGCTTCGTCGTAAGGCTGACAAGACTGGTCACGTTATCACAGTGCCACTCATTACAGATGCAACTGGTAAGAAATTTGGTAAATCTGAAGGAAACGCAGTCTGGCTCAATCCTGAAAAGACTTCTCCATACGAAATGTACCAATTCTGGATGAACGTCATGGACGCTGACGCTGTTCGCTTCTTGAAAATCTTTACCTTCTTGTCACTAGACGAGATTGAAGACATCCGTAAACAGTTTGAAGCGGCGCCACACGAACGCTTGGCTCAAAAAGTCTTGGCTCGTGAAGTCGTGACACTTGTTCACGGAGAAGAAGCCTACAAGGAAGCCCTCAATATCACAGAGCAACTCTTTGCTGGAAACATCAAAAACCTTTCTGTTAAAGAACTCAAACAAGGACTTCGTGGAGTACCAAACTACCAAGTACAGGCAGACGAAAACCACAATATCGTGGAACTCCTCGTGTCATCTGGTGTGGTGAACTCCAAACGCCAAGCCCGTGAAGATGTTCAAAATGGAGCCATCTACGTCAACGGCGACCGTATCCAAGACCTTGACTATGTCTTGAGTGATGCAGATAAGTTAGAAAACGAACTAACTGTTATCCGCCGCGGGAAGAAAAAATACTTCGTTCTTACATACTAAAAAAGCGGACTGGAGGCATTTGCCATCCAGTCCTTTTTTTGCTAGACTAAAACTATGAATACAAACCTCAAACCAAAACTCCAACGCTTTGCTACTGCTAGTGCCTTTGCCTGCCCCATGTGCCAAGAAGATCTCACCTTGGTAGAGTCTAGTCTCAAGTGTAGCAATCGCCATTCTTTTGACTTGGCAAAATTCGGCTATGTCAATCTGGCTCCTCAAATCAAGCAATCTGCCAACTACGACAAGGAAAACTTCCAAAATCGTCAACAAATCTTAGAAGCTGGCTTTTATCAAACTATTTTAGAGGCAATATCTAGCTTGCTTGCAAACTCAGAAAGTGCCAAAACAATTTTAGATATCGGCTGTGGCGAAGGCTTCTACTCTCGCAAACTCCAAGAAAGTCATCCTGACAAAATCTTCTATGCATTTGATATTTCCAAAGATTCCGTCCAAATCGCTGCTAAGAGTGAACCCAACTGGGCAGTCAATTGGTTTGTCGGTGACCTGGCTCGTCTTCCTATAAAAGATGCCAGTATGGATATCCTGCTTGATATCTTTTCGCCTGCAAATTATGGAGAATTTCGCCGCGTTTTATCCAAAGACGGGATCTTGATCAAGGTCATACCAACTGAAAATCACCTCATAGAAATCCGTCAAATGGTGCAGGACCAGCTGACAAAGAAGGATTATTCCAATCAAGATATCAAAGAACATTTTCAGGAATATTTCAGCATCCAATCTAGCCAAATAGCTTCCTTAACAAAACCTATCACAGCAGAGCAACGCCAAGCCCTGCTCAGCATGACGCCTCTTCTCTTTCACGTCGATCAGACCAAGATTGACTGGAGCCAACTGACAGACATTACCATCGAAGCAGAGATACTGGTTGGGAAAGTACGGTAAATTAGGGGTTCAAATAAGACAAAATCCGTACCCTTGATTAAGGTGCGGATTTGATTTCTGAAAAAAATAGTGAGTCAACTATTTCAATTTTTGTTTTAAACCAATTTCTCCCACTTGAGATTTTCTTTACTGACTGTATCTTGAATGGCGTTTGAAAACTCCCCTTTGATTTCCGCATCGATTTGATTATTAACGGAATCAATCGTAGTCTTTGCCTTTTGGCCGACTTTTTGAACGCCTGTATCAAACTCTTTAATAACACGAGCTACCGCCCGTTTTTTAGCTGGAACATATAAGGTTCTGATAAGTGATCTTTCTAATCTCTTCTCAATCTCGCTATAGGCTTCAAAAGAGCGTAACTGATCCATCCCCCAATCATAAGCCCCGTGTATAGCATCCTCCACTTCTCTCACACCTGGAATCTGGCTTCTAGCCATATCATTCAGTTCAGAGACTCCATTACCGATGTTGTCCATTGTATCTGAAGCAAAATCATAAATTCCAGTACCTTTATCTTCAAATAGCCCCATCCGTTTCCCTCCTATTGTTCATCTGATTGACATGCTCTTAGTTGGCTATAAAGTTGTTCAACAATACCTTCTTGCTTTCGATATTCTTTTTTATAACTACTCTCTAAGTCATCATATGCTCTCTCTAAACTGCGTCTGCGAGTTCTAAACTCCTCATCATTTACCATCCTATATCGATTTATGGTTCCGACTGCAGCAGCAAGCATTTCCTCCGTTGCATCTGGCATTTTTGAATAGGCTGACAACACAAGGGAATGTTTTTCATCAAATTTTTGATGAAACCCCTTATAAAAATCATTCAAAAAACTCCACTTAATATCCAACTCATTCTTTGACTGTCTGTATTCATCTTCTATCTTGTATAGTTCTTCTTGGGCATCTACTAACTTCGTCCTAATCTCACTCCACTTATCCATGGGCAATTAATCCTTGTAATTCTGTATCTTTCTGAACGGTTTGTTCAATCCCTGTCTTTATTTTTGTCTCCAAATTAGTAAATGAAGTAGCTACTGTCTTCGCGGTCTTTTTAACAGTACGACAATGACTATCTACCGCTTCAACAACCGTTCCATAGTCGATATTACATTCATTGTAAGTCGCTCTGACTTCATCAGATGATAGGAGAAAACCGAATGGTACATCTCCGAGGCTTTTAAACACGGTCAGAGCCTTATCGACTGCACTTGTCCCTTTTGCAGCTATCAAATCAACCGTTGCATTAGAAGTAGTAGATAATCCGCTAGCAACCACCAGCGCCTGTTCTGAGTCCAGCGCAATGAGTTCTGCCTTAGATAGCCCATTTGGAGAAGCCGTACCGATATCATTGACTTTGAAGCGCTCTTTCTTACTTTGAACGCCTTTTAATTTGGTTTGTGTACTTCTTTCAACGCTCTCTATGGCAATCGTAGACTGCTCAATCTTCTGGATATCACCACTGACTGCGCGTAAATCGCCCATCAAGTGACCACCTGAATGGGGGATGACATACTCCTCTCCCACATAAACTCCGCCAAACCGATCCGACCAATTATTCAAAGGGTCTTTCTCTGTCGTAATACGTGTGACACTCCCTGTAAACTGAGCCTTGTCACTTTCTATCTCTGCTATATTTTTGGCAGTAGCGAGTGCTACTAAGGGATTACCAATCAGACCATTCCCCAAGCCGGCACCTGCAGGGACATAGAGGGGAGCAGCGTTGTAGACAACGGTTTTAGGGGCATTGTATTTCAGAGCGACACGCTGAGCGACATTTCCACCCAGTGAGTGCCCTGTCAAGATAACGTCTTCTGGATCTAAGTTGTTCTTTTTAAGAACATTTTCATAGAACTGATAAGCTGAGCTGTAATGGTGACCCGTCCCAACCCCAATACCGAGCCCATCGGTCTTGATCGCGTCGTTTACTAAGTCACTATCAGGGTTGGTCCCTGTAAAAGCAATGATGGTTTTTCCACTTGTCTCATCTTTAAAGGCAACCCCACTCGTCCCTGTATCAGGGTCACGAAAGCTGGACACATATGTGAAATTCCAAGGCTTGATTTTCTTTTCGGTTTTATAATATCTATCTACAACATTATCATCAGTCGCTCCCTTTATTCTGGCTTTCTCAAACTCATAAGACAAATCCGAAGCATCAAGTGTTGGATTCGTCCCGTCTAGAACTTTGTAAACATTATTTGTCATTTATTTTATCTCCACTGATAATCTCCGCATGTGTATTTTGCCCGTCTTGAATTTCTAAAGTATAGCTATAGGCCCTATTTTCAATGGTTTCATGCATGATATAAATCACCATTTTTAGTTCTTTATTCTGCTCAACTCCCATGTAGTTGTTTAAAATCGGATCCGATAGAGTATAGTCAATATCTGCACTCCCAGTTTCATAACTATAACCTTTTCCACCCATTTTTAATTTCGACAGAGTATTTCTATTAATCGTAAATTCTTGGAGCAATAGTTTAGGATTCCTTATCGTCGCATTTGCCTGAGGATCCGTCAATTGAATCATTCCATCCTTATAAACCACTCCACCTTCATAAAGTACTTCTTCCGTTCGTTTTTTATTCTCATCTATGCTGACTTTTTTCTCCTTAAAAGTTCCTCTAACCACTTTATTCTCAGCATCACCCTTTAGTTCAATAGATTGGTAAAAATAGCCTTTCCCTTCTTTATAATCATAAATATCGTCGCTAAAAATACCAAACCCATCCGGAAACTTTTCAAACAAGTCTTCCAGATCCTCCGTTGGGTAGACCTTGCTTAATTCCGCAGCCTTCCCCTCGATAAATCTTCGGCTGCTTTTCCCACTACATCCAGCTAACACCATTATTCCTACTCCTCCTACTAACATCATCATTGCAATTTTTTTAAACATGGATTGCTCCTCCTCTCAGAATCCAAGATAGTCACTTTATTATATCAATTTTAAGCTTCTGATTCAATCTAAACAACCGTCAAGTCATTCAGAGGGTCTTGCTTTGTCGTAATACGTGTGATGCTTCCTGTGAACTTGGTCTTTTCAAATTCATAGATTAATTGAGAGGCCTCTAGCGTTGGGATACTCCCATCCAAAGTTTTAAGAACCATTATTCCTCCTCGTTTTTCTTCTCTAAAATAACTTCAGAATAATATGAATAGTAGTAGTCATTCTTATCACGAAATTCCAATGAGTAACCAAAGTCATTTTTATGAATTGTCTCATAAAAAATATTTACTGACATATCTAAATCATTACCACCATTCAACCCCATATACTGTTCCACCATTTTATTGTTCAATTGATAAGTAATAGTTGCTGAGCCTGTTTCAGGACTATATGATTTTTGTTTTACTTTCATTTTTTTTAACTCTTCTTTTGAAATTGTAAACAACTGTACTAACAATTTTGAGTGTTTTAAGTTCGTAATTTTTTCCTCACTATTACTCACTAGATGAAGACTTCCGTTTTTATAGTACACTTTTTCTTGAACTAAAACTTCTTCTTGTAATTGACCTTTTGAATCCGTCGTCGCACTTCGTTTAACCAATTCTCCTGTTATTTCTTTATTATATGGACTTCCATTCAAAGTTATTTCAAAACTAATCGAAGGGCTATCCTCTGTTTCTTGTCTAGATTCAGTACTAATAATCTGAAACCCTTCCGGAAACTTCTCAAACAAGTCTTCTAGATTTTCTGTCGGATAGACCTTGCTTAATTCTGCAGCCTTCCCCTCGATAAATCTTCGGCTGCTTTTTAGGCTACATCCAGCTAACATCATTATTCCTACTCCAACTAACATCATCGTTGCAATTTTTTTAAACATGGATTGCTCCTCCTCTCAGAATCCAAGATAGTCGCTTCGTTATACCAATTTTAAGCTTTTGATTCAATCTAAACAACATTCAAATTATTCAAAGCGTCTTTCTCTATCGTAATACGTGTGATGTTTCCTGTAAACTTGGCCTTTTCAAATTTATAGGATAGTTCCGAAGCATCAAGTGTTGGATTCGTTCCATCTAGAATAACTGATGATGTTTCTTCACTCATATTTTTACCTCGTAGTGCTTCTTTACACAAATTTATTACTTTTGCCGAAATACAACTTTAGTAACCTTCAATTAATTCTGTATGAGAGTTATGACCATCTTTAATATCTAAGGTATAG
The DNA here is from genome assembly GCA_963527085.1 of Streptococcus oralis. Classification (GTDB taxonomy): domain Bacteria; phylum Bacillota; class Bacilli; order Lactobacillales; family Streptococcaceae; genus Streptococcus; species Streptococcus oralis_CV. Next base: position 1,943 of record CAURRB010000020.1, on the reverse strand, counting down.
CTGTAAGCCTTGCTTTCAACCGTCTCATGCATGATATAAATAATCATTTTTAATTCTTTATCCTGCTCCACTCCCATGTAGGTGTTTAAAATAGGATCCGATAGAGTATAGTCAATGTCTGCACTCCCAGTTTCATAGCTATAACCTTTTCCTCCCATTTTTAATTTGGATAGACTGTCTTTATTAATCGTAAATTCTTGGAGCAGTAATGTTGGGCTTTTTATTTTGATATTCGCTGTTGGATCTTTTAATTGAATTTTACCATCTTGATAAATGACTTCACCCTTATATACAAACCTTTCACTACGCTTCTCATCTTGATCAAAACTAACTTGCTTCTCTGATATTGTACCTGAAATCTGTCTAGTTTGAGAATTTCCATTTAAACTGATTGATTGGAGCTTGTACCCACTTTCTTCATATTCGTATAAATCCTTTGAGGTAATCTGAAACCCATCCGGAAACTTTTCAAACAAGTCTTCCAGATTCTCCGTCGGGTAGACCTTGCTTAACTCTGCAGCCTTTCCTTCGATAAATCTTCGACTACTTTTTCCAAAGCAACCAGTCAATGTCAATAGTGCCGCTCCCAAAAGTACCACTGTGAGTGCTATTTTTTTATCATAAATTCCCCTCTTCTTTATCCGATTCAGTCTAATTAACAATAGTATACCTGTTTTTCCTCTGTTGTGCTAGCGTTTTAACGGTATGGAGAATATTCTATTAAAGTCTCTACTTTGTTTCATCAAAAAAGCGCATCTAAAAAGATGCGTTTTTTATAATCTGATGCAATGTATCTTAGTTCAAGTGCCAGATATCTTCGTTGTACTGAGCGATTGTACGGTCAGATGAGAAGAATCCTGCTTTAGAAATGTTAACGATGACTTTATCCAACCATGCGTCACGGTCTTCGTAGTCAGCAAGCATTTGCTCTTTGACTTTGATGTAGTCTTCCAAGTCAAGGAGAGTCATGAACCAGTCTTTGTTGATCAATTCGTTGTAAAGACGTTCCAAGCGTTCTTTCTTACCTACTGCAAGAACAGCGTCGCTGACGATGAAGTCAACCAATGGTTTGATAGCTTCACGAGCATAGAATTCGCTTGATTTGTAAGCTGCTTTTGCGTAAAGGTCGATAACAGTTTCTGAATCTTCACCAAAGATGTAGATGTTTTCGTCGCCAACCAACTCAGCGATTTCCACGTTAGCACCGTCCATAGTACCAAGAGTCAAAGCTCCGTTCAACATGAATTTCATGTTACCAGTACCTGAAGCTTCTTTAGAAGCAAGTGAGATTTGTTCTGAGATGTCACATGCTGGGATAAGGAAGCTTGCTGCAGTAACGTTGTAGTTTTCAACCATTACGACTTGCAAGTGTGGAGCTACTGCTGGATCGTTTGCAATCACTTCTGACAAGCAAAGGATCAAGTGGATAATGTCTTGAGCGATTGTGTAGGCTGGAGCTGCTTTACCACCAAAGAAGACTGTGATTGGGCGAGCAGGGATGTTACCAGCTTTGATGTCAAGGTATTTGTGGATCACATACAAAGCGTTCATTTGTTGGCGTTTGTACTCGTGAAGACGTTTGATCTGGATATCAAAGATAGAGTTTGTATTGATTTCCACACCTTGGTGTTCTTTCAAGTGACGAGCCAATTTACGTTTGTTGTGAGCCTTGATGCTTTCCAATTTTTCTTTGACAGCAGCCTTGTCTTCGTATGACAAGAGTTTTTCAAGCTCATCTGCTTCATGGTGCCAACCATGTCCAAGAATCTCATCCAAGTAGTGAGACAAGCTTGGATTAGCATGCATGAGCCAACGACGGAATGTGATACCGTTTGTTTTGTTGTTGAATTTTTCTGGGTAGATGTCGTAGAAAGCTTTCAACTCTGAATTCTTCAAGATTTCAGTGTGAAGAGCCGCAACCCCGTTTACGCTGTATCCGTAGT
>CAURRB010000019.1:0-29086 GCA_963527085.1 Streptococcus oralis | reverse complement strand
GGAGTCCTTGAACGACTGTCTCAACCTTAGGCATCTTGTAACATTTGACGCCTAGTTTATTACACATCTGTAAGATGCGTTCGTACTCTGAGGGATCAAGCGAAGGGATGGCTACGATGACACGCTCGATTTGGTGACGTTTAGCCAATTCAGGCAGATTGTCATAGGAGCCCAGAACTGGGATGCCACCTAGTTTTTGTCCCTTTTTCTTTTCATCGTTATCCAATATCCCCACTAGCTCAAGGTCGCTAGTTGGATGTTGATAGCTGTTCATAAAGAGGGCACCACCATCACCAGCACCAATCAAGAAGGTCCGACGATGCTCTCCATCTCCACTACCTTTTTTACGTTTGGAATAAATCAACTGCCAAGTGATACGAGGAAGCAAGATGAGGAAGGTACTCAACAAAATGAAGAGTACGATGAAACGGATAGAAAACAATGGAAGGAAGGCATAGCAGATTCCATAAGAAAGAACACTGCTGAGCATCACTCCGAAAAAGATTTTCATGAAATCCGTAATCTTGCTATAACGACTGATACTAGCATTTAGCCCCCAAAATGCAATCATGATTTGATAGAGGAGGAAGGCTAAAAGAGTGTAGATCACGTAATCCACAGGCGCAGGATTTATAAGGCCATAAAACAAGATATAAGATACGATGATGGAAACCACCATACTCAGAATATCGAATATCCCCCAAAACACTTGTTTTTGCTGTTTATTTAAAATTTCAACCAGATCAATCACATAATCTGTTAGTTTTTTATTCATAGGAATTTACTCCCCCTTAAAAGAGTCAGATGATACTGTTGTTATGATAACCTGAATCATTCAGTCTATCGGGGCTTACTTTCTCTTTCTTAAAAGTTTGACGAAGATAAACTGACGTACAAAGCCTGGACAAAGTGCAACAATGGCCTGAATGGCTACACTTTTAGCATATTCCATGTAGGAAATTTGCCCTCTTTCAAGCATGCGCTGACGAGCCTGACGATAGAGTTTGAGATAGCGCAAACCACCACGACGTTCAAACATCCCTGCTCCCACACGAACCTGACACAAGATCTGATCCAGATTTCCAGTCTTAGCTCCTGCGGCAATCATATTGAGCCAGAGGAGGTCATCCTCCATGTAAAGGCCATCTTCATAGTTACCCGCCTTGAGGACCATGTCCTTTTTGAACATGACTGTCATATGGTTAAAGGCGCTTCTCATTCTCTGATAAGCCACAATGTCTGCGTGCTGAGTTGGAACACGACGATAAGACACAATCTCATCTGGATTGTCAATGAACTCTGCGATATGCCCGCCTAAGAGATCGAGATCTTCTTTCTCCATTAGCTGAAGCTGCTTCTCAAAACGATCCGGAACGGCTAAATCATCCGTATCCATGCGAGCAATAATGTCATACTGGCACTGTAAAACACCGTATCGAAGAGCCAAGCCTAAACCTTGGTTTTGTTCTAAGGGGCAACGTTTCACTGGAATGTCTGACTGAGCTTCCACTTCATCTAGCACCTGATAGAGTTCGGGCGTGAGCGGCCCATCCTCAACAAGAACAAGTTCGCTCGGTTTCAAGGTCTGGTTTTGAACACTTTTGATAGCATCTCTTAAAAACGTCGGATTTTCCTTTACATAGACCGACATCAAGACGCTGATTTTTTGCTTTTCAGGCACAGTTTTTCTCCAATGTATAGATTTCCTTCCACTATTTTATCACAAAATCTCCTAGTTTCCTATTTTTATATCAAATCAAGGAAAATTCTAGTAAAGAAATCCGCCACTTTTCACTTTATTTTCACCTCCATTGATTGATCTGTCTTGGCTGTCATTACTTGACATTATAAGGAAAAAACCTTAAAATAAGCTGTTATTAAAATCATCCTATCGAGGTTTTTATGAAAAAACAATCACTCTTTTTTGTTCTAGGAATTGTCTTAATCGGGACTGTTTTACGCTCTCCATTTACTGCTCTTCCAACCATTTTAGGAGATATCGCTCAGGGACTAGGAGTGGAGGTTAGCTCTCTTGGGATTTTAACCAGTCTCCCTCTCTTGATGTTTGCTCTTTTCTCTGCTTTTGCAAGCCGCTTGGCACAAAAAATCGGATTAGAACATCTCTTTACTTACTGTCTCCTCCTCTTAACTGTTGGCTCTGTCATTCGGATTTTCAATCTTCCCCTTCTCTATCTAGGGACTCTGATCATCGGAGCAAGCATTGCGATCTTCAATGTACTCCTCCCAAGTATGATCCAGGCAAATCAGCCTCAAAAGATTAGTTTCCTAACAACTCTCTATGTCACTGCCATGGGAATTTCGACAGCCATCGCTTCTTATCTTTCGGTCCCTATCACCCAAGCTAGTTCTTGGAAGGGCCTCATCCTCGTTCTCAGCTTTCTCTGTCTGGTCACTCTGCTAGTCTGGTTGCCAAATCATCGCCACAACCATCACCTAGAAAGCCAAAAAGAAAAGCAAGTCAAAGAGAATATTCTAAAAAGTAAAGATGTCTGGGCTATCATTGTCTTTGGTGGTCTTCAGTCCTTGCTCTTTTATACAAGCATGACCTGGTTGCCAACTATGGCTGTTAGTGCTGGTATTTCTAATAGTGATGCGGCCCTTCTCGCTTCTATTTTCTCACTGATCAGCATTCCTTTTTCAATGACTGTTCCAAGTCTGACGACTCGTCTGTCAGATGGTCACCGTCGAATCATGCTGGCAATTATCTCTATCGCTGGGATGACAGGAATTGCCATGCTCTTGTATCCAGCCAATAACTTTCTCTACTGGTTAGTCGTCCATCTCTTGATTGGAACGGCCTGCAGTGCCCTCTTCCCCTACCTCATGGTTTGTTTTTCTCTTAAAACCAGTTCTCCTGAAAAGACGGCTCAGCTATCAGGACTAGCGCAAACAGGAGGCTACATCTTAGCTGCTTTTGGACCCGCCTTGTTTGGTTACAGTTTTGAACTTTTCCAATCTTGGATTCCAGCGGTTCTTGCCCTTCTAGCCATCGATATCATCATGACTATCTCACTCTTTATGGTGGATCGGGCGGATAAGATCCTTTAATTTTTTAAAATCTATCACAACTATAAACAATGCAAAGCTAGACTCTGTCTGGCTTTTTTGGTCCATACAATAATCTAGTTTAATACACCTTAAAACTAGATTAATATCTTGTTTTGTGATAGAATAAAGTTGCGCATGATCAGATTTTTGACTTGTGTGTTCGCAAGTATTAACAAAAATGTTACTAGAGTGTTCAGCTCACTCCAGTAATCCCAAAACTAAGGCAATTAGGTTTCTTCTGGAAAAAGTTGCAGTATGTTTTATCTCTGCTGAAGGAAAGTTTCTATACTGTCGTTCGCATAAGAGTTTTCATGCGCTTTTTTATTAAGGATAAGATAATGACTAAATTAAATCAATTAAAAACCAAGGATGACTTTGCAAGACTTCTTGGTTTTAAAAACGCCAGATACATTAACCATTTGTTATACAACATAACAACCGATAACCTGTATAAACCGCCAATTGTTATTCCTAAAAAGAGTGGTGGAGAGAGAGTTATATATGCTCCCAAAAAAGAGTTGAAGTTCCTTCAGAAAAAACTGTCCAATGTTTTATGGAAATGTTACCTTGAAAGCATAGAATCTAAATCTAAGAACAAGAACTTTAAAACACCTGTTCTGTCTCATGCATTTGAAAAGGGGAAAAGCATTATTACCAACTCTCAGATGCATCGAAACAAGAAATACATTCTGAACATTGACTTGAAAAACTTTTTTGATTCTTTTAATTTTGGAAGAGTAAGAGGCTTCTTTATAAAAGATAGAGATTTTGCTGTTTCACCAGAAATTGCTACAGTAATTGCTCAAATTGCATGTTACCAAGGTAAGTTACCACAAGGAGCCCCTTCTTCTCCCATCATCACAAATTTAATTACTAGAATTTTAGATTATCGGATTGTCAAAATTGCTAAAAAATATCGTTTTACATATTCTAGATATGCCGATGATATGACTTTTTCGACAAATCGTGAACTAAACTCTAATAAGCTGAGAGCAAGCAAAGAGTTAGATAACTTTTTAACTGAATTAGAGGAGGTAATCATCTCATCTGGTTTTGAAATCAATCCTAAAAAAACACGGTTAAGTAATAACATGCAACGCCAAGAAGTTACTGGACTAGTTGTCAACAAGAAGATAAATGTAAAAAGAGAGTACGTAAAAAATACTCGTGCAATGGCCTTTCAATTATACAAAGATGGAGCTTTTGAAATAGATAAGAAACCAGGAACGATCAATCAACTAACGGGACGCTTTGCTTTTATTTTTCAAATAGATCAATACAACAACTACTTACTTTATGAAAAGTCCCTGATACAAAATAATCTGGATGCACAAAAATATTTATTAGGCAGAAACTCATCAAAAAAATCTGAATCAAAATATTTTTGGAAGTATATCTTTTATAATAAAAATTTACGAAAAGAATTATTCTATAATAAAAAACATAATACTTATAATTTACCTAAAGAGTTCTATAGTATCTCAGAAAATGAAAAAGAAGTTTATATGTGCTTATTTAATTCTAAAGAAAAAGAATATAAAAAATTTTTATTTTATAGATATTTTTTTGGAAATGATAGACCTATAATTGTTACAGAAGGGAAGACAGATCCTCTATATATTAAAGCAGCCTTAAAAAAACTATATAAGAATTATCCAAAACTTATTGAAAAAGATGGTGATGATTTTATATTTAAAATTGAATTTCTAAATCGTAGTAATACTGTGGAATACCTGTTTAATATCCCAGAAGGGGGAGAAGGTCTCAAGTATTGGTATAATTATTTTTCTAATCAAATACCCGCAAATTTTTTTAATCAAAAATTTCCTGCAAAAAATGATGGAAAGAAAATCTATAAGGAACTATATCCTAATTATATGGAGTTTTTTTCCCATTTAACTTCAAGAGAACCAAAAAATCCAACTATATTTTTATTTGATAATGAGCCATCAGGTAATCCTCTTTTTAAATTTTTTAATCATGCTACAGATTTAAATGTTAGTAGCAATAATCTTGGTCAAGTTAGAGGTACATCTTTTTATAAGATTACAAAGAAAGATAGTTTGTATGTCATGGCGACACCTTTAATGCCTCACATGAATAACGGTAACTCCTCTGATATCGAAGATCTACTATTGTCTTGTAATCCATCACCTATTTTAAAAGGAAAGACATTCTCCAAAGGTGGTGGTGCTAATCATTATGGAAAGGATATTTTTTCAAAGTATGTTCTGAAAAATTATAAAGAATTCGATTTTACTGAGTTTATCCCTTTGCTAGACGGCATAAGAGATAATATCCTAGATTATACATCATGATTCTAGCTTATCTTTAAAATATAGGTTTGTTTGAAACAACTGATGTTACATCATATCCTCTAAACTTCTAGTTTTTACTAGGAGTTTTTTATATATAAAATTTTTACACATATTTCTTGACAGGGCTTTCAACTTGAGATACAATATATTTGAAAAGAGTATATATAAAATTTTTATATAATATAAAGGAGGTTTCCCATGTACTTCCCAACATCCTCTGCCTTGATCGAGTTTCTCATCTTGGCTGTACTGGAGCAGGGGGATTCTTATGGTTATGAGATTAGTCAAACCATTAAGCTCATCGCCAATATCAAAGAATCTACGCTCTATCCCATTCTCAAAAAATTGGAAGCCAGTGGCTTTCTGACCACCTACTCTAGAGAGTTTCAGGGGCGTATGCGCAAATACTACTCCTTGACCAATCGGGGCGTAGAGCAGCTCGTTACTCTAAAGGAAGAGTGGACGCTCTATACCGACACCGTCAACGGCATCATAGAAGGGAGTATCCGCCATGACAAGAACTGACTATCTGACTCAGTTAGAAACCTATCTCCATAAACTACCTGAAGCTGACCGCATCGAAGCTATGGACTACTTTAAGGAACTATTTGACGATGCAGGTTCAGAGGGCGAAGAGGAACTCATTGCCAGTCTGGGAACTCCAAAAGAAGCTGCCCATGATATCCTTTCTGATCTTCTCGACAAGAAAGTCAATGAAGCCCCTGCTCAAAAGAATGACCGCCAACTGCTACACATTGCCCTCTTGGCCCTGCTAGTAGCTCCTATCGGAATTCCGGTTGGGATCGGCATCCTCATGGCCATCATCGGTATTTTTATCGCAGCTGTCTCCGTCATTCTAGCCTTTTTCACCGTTTCGGTGACGGGTATCCTGCTAGGTGGACTCTTTATCATAGAGAGCTTTAGTGTTCTGGTCGAAGCCAAATCTGCCTTTATTTTGATTTTCGGAGCCGGTTTGCTTTCTATCGGTGCTTCTTCTCTTGTTCTACTAGGTATATCCTATGTAGCTCGTTTCTTTGGCCTCCTGGTCGTCCGCTTGGTGCAATGGATTCTTAAAAAAGGAAAGAGAGGTGACAGACATGCGTAAATTGACAAAAGGATTTCTCATCTTTGGTGTGGTTTCTACAATCCTTGGTTTTATCATGATCATTGTAGGCGCCCAGTCCAATGGTATTCAAAGTTTGCTTGCCATGTCAAAAGACCCCGTCTATGACAATCGTATCGAAGAAGTGACCTTTGGAAGTGAAGTGGAAAAACTTGATTTGACCCTTGAAGAACACAGCCTAACCATCACAGAGTCTGTAGATGACAAGATCCATATCACCTATCATCCTTCCGTGTCTGGTCGTCACGATCTGACTACTGGCATGAGTGACAAAACACTGAGCGTCACTGACAAACAAGCCTCCCAACATCGCTTTCTCGGTTCAGGAATCGAAAGCCTACTTCGTATCGCCAGCAACTATTCTAATCGTTTTGACGAAGTCATTCTCTCCCTACCTAAAGGAAGAAAGCTGCAAGCTATCACCGTCTCAGCCAATCGTGGACAAACTAATATTCGTCAAGCCAACCTTGAAAATGCAACCATCAAAACAAAAGGCCATCTCTTAAAACTAACAGAAAGTTCTATCAAGAACAGTTCACTGACGACACCTCATATCATCAATATCTTTAATACCGAATTGACAGATAGTCAGGTCAAGACGGAGGGAGCACATATCTATGCTGAAAATATCCAGGTTCGCGGCAAGGTTGAGCTAGAGGCCTATTCCACTCTACAACTCATTCTCTCCCAGAAAGAGACCGACCGTATCAATCTAGATATTTCTTCTCAGCATGGTGGTATCTATCGTCAACCCAAAGAAGAACATCGTGGACAAAAAGAGAATGTACTTGCCAACCCTTATAAAACGGAAAAAGCAGATATCAAGGACCTGCTCATTGCAAAAGCCAACCAGGATATCTACCTACCTAAAGAAGAGTACTCTTCTCCATCTAGAAACCATTGACAAAAACGCTTTCATCTGCTAGTCTAAAGATAGAAAATGACCATAAAAAAGGAGGTTCCACCATGACACAAGAATGGTTTGAAAGTGCCGATCTTGAGAAAAAATCACCTCAGACGAAATCAGAAATCCAACCCGACGAGCCAGAGACTTCGGAAACTGTGGAAACTGAACCACAAGCAAGCCAAGAAACTTCTGTCTCACCTAAAGAGTTGGAGACCCATGAGGAGGAAGCTCCCGAAATGATTGAGGAAACCCAAACCGAGGAAGAGGGAGAAGGGAAAACTGAAGAGGAGCACAAGCAAGAAAACCCTGCAAAAGAGAAAAGTATCCTCAGCAAGGCTTTAGAAAGCCCCTATATCCCAGACATTGACCCCCGCAAAACTGCTCGATTCAAAGAAGAAATCGCACTATTTTGGACTTGGCTGCTGGATGCTATCCAAGAACCAACTGCCAGCAAGAATACGGACCAAAAGCATCGTTATAGTGTCTTTGCCCTGCTCACCTTGCTGTCATCAATCAACCTTTTCTTTAGTATCTATCATATCAAGCACCTCTACTATGGCTATATGATTTCTATTGCTAATGGTTCTCCTAACCAGCTCCCTCCTTTGGATCTCTTTGCTGGCCTTTCTATCTTGGTCGCTAGCGCTCTATTTTACTTTTCCATCATTTTGGGAGGCTTTACTGTCCGACGTGTGTTGGACCAGGAGAGCGACTTCACATTCCAAGAAGCCTTTGATCGGTATAGCAGACTCTTTGCTATCCCACTTGTCCTAACGGCTCTAGCAAGTTTCTTTGCACTCTTTGGCGGCTTACGATTTGCTGGTATCCTCACTCTTCTAAGCATGGCCATCTTTGCCCTTGGCAATCTCTTTGTGATTAGCAAGCCAAGTAAGACCAGTAGCCTGGACCCATTTTATCGATTCTTGCTCGCTGTCTTACTTGATGGCGCCATTCTCTTACCCTTCTTCATTGCAGAACTCGCGCTGACAGTTGACTACCTTCGCATCCTGACATTCTTTTAACCAAAATCCCTGCCATTTGTTAATGACAGGGATTTTTATGCTTACTCTTTTTTGAACAATGGCTACTTGATAGTTGCCAATCCTTCAAAATCTTGTCCTAGGATGGCTTGTACTTCTAATTGATTGGCATCTAATTGCTGGTAAAATGCTTTTGGTAGTGACTCTAGGAATTTTTCATAATCCAAGCGAGCGATGGCTTCATAGTCTTCTGCTTTTGAGCCATCACCAGAAATCTTCACTAGGTCAATCTCCCAAACAAGTTCCTTGCCTGCCAGCTGCTCGGTATAAGGAGCTGGTACAAAGGGTTCCTTTGGTAAAATCGTTTTGACTCCCTGGGCTAGGTGATAGATACCGTGCACCTTATCTTGAGCATCTGGGTAAAATTTCACACTGGCAAGGTAGGCATCAGAGCCTTGAACCTTCTTGACCAGCTCTTCAAAACGTGCCAATCCATCCTCAGCCAAAAAGCTCTCGAGGTATTCCTTGTTAAGATAGATAGGGGACAAGAGTCCTTGGCAATAGACTAAACGAACCGCCTTATCCGCTAAATATTGCTTGACCGTTTGTCGGAAATAAGCTTCAAAGTCAAAGTCTTCTAGCCCTTCTACCACTTGCCCCAACTTGCTCGATAGGGCCTGGAGGAGAGTCTCTACAATCTCCCAGTCCACTCTGGTAAGGAAGTCTGGAATCACCACTTGATAGCCTTTTCGACTATCCGCATAGTTCACCTTGAAGAGAAATTGCGACTGACCCACAATCCCACACTCGATATACTCGAGACGATTGAGGGGCTGACGGAGATAGACCGCATCATAACTGTGTGACTCCAAGCCCTCCACAAAGGCCAAGATGGACTTGGCAGTCAAGACCTCCTGTTGTCCTAGAATACTTTCTTTATTTGGGATAAAAAATGTTTTCGCCATAACTGGCCTCCTTTGAAATCGTTTACACATAGTATACCCTATTTTCCTGAAAGATACAGAAACAAATTTTAGATTTTTAGATAAAAAGCATAGAAAAACAGCCCCTAAGGACTGTTTGATGTTATACAGTAGCGACTTGATCCAAGCTTTCACCGATAGCTGCTAGGCGCTCCATCACTTCTGCTTGTGTCAATTCATTTTCTGAAACATAGCGGTTGCGTGGGTGAACACGGCACTCGTGTGAGCATCCACGAAGGTACTTGTCTTCATTTTCTTCTGATGTTAGGATACGACGGTTACAGAAGGGATTTCCACAGTTGACATAGCGTTCACATGGTGTTCCATCAAACCAGTCTTTCCCTACGATGGTTGGGTTAACATGGTTAACATCAACGGCGATACGCTCGTCAAAGACGTACATTTTCCCATCCCAAAGCTCACCTTGGACTTCTGGGTCTTTACCGTAAGTTGCGATTCCTCCGTGCAATTGGCCAACATCTTTGTAGCCTTCACGGACCATCCAACCTGAGAATTTCTCACAGCGAACGCCACCTGTACAGTAAACCACGACACGCTTGTCCATGAATTTTTCCTTGTTATCACGAACCCATTGTGGCAACTCACGGAAGTTGCGGATGTCTGGGCGGATAGCCCCACGGAAGTGTCCTAGGTCGTACTCATAATCGTTACGTGTGTCAAGGACAACGGTATCTTCGTCAAGAAGAGCTTCTTTGAACTCTTTTGGAGACAAGTAAGCACCTGTTGTTTCAAGTGGGTTGATGTCGTTGTCAAAGTCGTTGTCTTCCAAACCAAGGTGGACAATTTCTTTCTTGTAGCGAACAAACATCTTCTTGAAGGCTTGTTCACTTTCTTCGTCAATCTTGAACCAGAGGTCTTCCATTCCTGGAAGGCTGTGAACGTAGTCCATGTATTTTTGAGTTGTTTCGTAGTCACCTGAAACAGTTCCGTTAATTCCCTCGTCAGCGACTAGGATACGGCCTTTAAGGCCGATTGATTTACAGAAAGCCAAGTGGTCTGCAGCAAATTGCTCTGCGTTTTCAATTGGAGTATAAAGGTAGTAAAGTAAGACACGAATATCTTTTGCCATAAGATTTGTTCTCTTTTCTATTCTTAAATTTTCAGAATTTTTCATTCAACTATACTAGTATACCCACTTGGGAAAACGAATGCAATTTATTTGACCGGAAATTATATAAAGAGTCCTACCCCTGCACTTCATCAGTAACCATACCGAATCGCAGATAATTCTCTCAACTTTTTATTTACATCCTAAAAATCACTACCTCCCCTAGAGAACTAAGGAAGGCAGTGATCACATTTTTAGGAATTAGGAATGAATACACGAAATCAATCGAACTTATGATTTTTTGTTTTTCAAGAATTCGTCGTATTGTTTTTGCATTTCGTTCAATACTTTTTCGTAGGCACCTTCAGATTTCAATTTTTCCATCAATTCTGGGATTGCTTTATCTGGGTCTACAGTACCAGTGTTGATAGCTGTATCGAATTGTTGCATTGTGTTAGAAATTGCTGAGATTTCAGATTTCACATTGTCAGTGTTAAAGATAAATCCAAGTGCTGGAGATTCTTTAGCTTCTGCCAATTGTTTCTTAGAATCTTCGATTTGTTGATCTGTAACGTTTTCGTTGATGTAAAGAATCCAGTTGTTACCAGTGTTCCATCCACCCATGTGAGTGTTTCCTTTGTAGCCATCAAGGACTTTAACACGGTTTTCTTTACCTTGAATTTTTTCCCAGTTCTTGCCTTCTGGACCATAAACAAGACCGTTCAAGAGTTCTGGGTTCGTGTTCAAGAGGTTCAACACTTCCATTGATTTTTCTTTGTTCTTAGAGTTGTTTGAGATGACAAAGTTAGCAACTTGTGTTGTTTGGTTTTTCTTGATAAAGTTAGTGATTGGTTTGATTTGGATATCTTTATTCGCAACACGTGAAAGCAAGCTGTTACCATAGTCAGCTGGTCCTACTGTTTCTTCACGAACGAACCAAGTATCTTGTTGAAGGTCAAATGAAGTGTCGCTTGTTGCTACGTCTTTTGGAATGTATCCAGCTTCATAGAATTTGTGAAGAGTCTTCAAGTGTTCTTTGAAACGAGGCACTTCGTAACGGTTTACGATCTTAGTAGTGTCTCCTTCAAGGTCGATAACAAATGGAAGTCCGTTTGGTACTGGGTAGTCAAAGTTATCAGATGGGATAAAGTTCTTCGTAACCGCAAATGGTACTACATCTGGAGCTTTTTCTTTGATTTGTTTCAAGACTGGCTCAAGTGTTTCGTATGAAGTTACACCTGAAATATCGATACCGTATTTAGCAAGAAGAGTTCCGTTGAAGGCAAAGTTTTGAGATGATGCAACGTTAGCTGCAACTGGTACTGCATAGATCTTACCGTTTACAGTGTTCCCTTTGATGTAAGCTGGGTCAAGTGCTTTGTAAAGCTCTGCTCCTTCTTTTTTATACAATTCTGTTAAGTCAGCATAGGCACCTTTTTGAGCATTTACGACATAGTTAGATGCAAATGCGATATCATAGTTTTCACCAGATGATGTGATAACAGACATTTTCTTATCATAGTCACCCCATCCAAGGTATTGGATATCCAATTTAGCACCGACTTTTTCTTCGATGATTTTGTTTGCATTTTCTAGCAATTCATCCAAGTTGTCTGGTTTGTCACCGATTTGGTACATTTTGATTACAGGTTTTTCACCTGAAGCAGTATCAGCAGCTTTTTTGTTATTACCTGTAAGGTTTCCACAAGCAGCAAGACCAGCAGCCAAAGCGACTACGCTAGCAGATGCAAAAGCATATTTTTTCCAGTTTTTCATGATAAAAACTCCTTTTTTTATTTTTAAACTTATAAACGATTTAATGATTTAAACTTCAGCCACTAAGATGAAGTTAGGAAAAGAGAAACGGTGTTTCTCAGTAAGTCCTATTCTTTCACACCACCGATGGTCAAACCTTTTACAAAGTAGCGTTGGAAGAATGGATACAGAATCGCGATTGGAAGGGTTGCAACCACAACCATGGCCATACGTCCTGTTTCTTTTGGAAGAGCAACTCCCAGTTGACCAGATAGGCCGACTGCTTTTGCAATGTAGTCCATATTTTGTTGGATTTGCATAAGCAAATATTGCAATGGATACAAGTTGTCACTCTTGATGTAAAGAAGGGCGTTGAACCAGTCGTTCCAGAAACCAAGAGCTGTCAAAAGCGTAATGGTTGCGATACCTGGAAGTGACAATGGCAAACAAATCTGGAAGAAGATCCGAGCTTCACTGGCACCATCAATACGAGCAGATTCGAGAATGGCTTCTGGAATGGTCTTCTTGAAGAAGGAACGCATCAAGATGATGTTGAATGGTGAAAGAAGCATTGGAACAATCAAGGCCCAAACGGTATCACCAAGTTGAAGCAAACGAGTGACCACGATATAGCCTGGTACCAAACCAGCATTGAACAACATACTAAGAAGAGCGAAGATCGTGAAGAATCTGCGGTACTTAAAGGTTGTCCGTGAGATGGCGTAGGCATAAGTTGTCGTGATGAAGACGTTGGTCACTGTTCCGACTACGGTTACAAAAACTGAGATAAAGAGCGCTTGGAGGATCTTATCTTTAAACTGAGCTAAGAACTGGAATCCATCTACACCAAATTTCGAAGGGAAAAAGCTATATCCATACTGGAGGATGCTCTTTTCGTCTGTCACCGAAATGATGATAACGAAGATAAAGGGCAAGATACAAGAAAGAGCGATCAAACCAGAGATGATACTAAAGAAGATATCTGCTTTCTTACTGAAGGAGTGAATGCCGACATTATCGATTTTTTCTTTTTTAATTTTCTTTTCTGCCATATTCTCCTCCTTTCTAGAACAAAGCTGAGTTTGGATCAACTCGTCTTGCAAGCAAGTTTGATAGAATAACCAGTATCAAGCCGACAACGGATTGGTAAAGACCGGCTGCTGAAGCCATACCGATATCTGCTGTCTGAGTCAAACCATTAAAGACATATACGTCCAAAACGTTAGTTACATTGTAAAGCTGACCAGCATTGTGTGGGATTTGATAGAAGAGACCGAAGTCTGCGCGGAAGATATTTCCGACTGCAAGGATGGTCAATACAGTTACAAGCGGAGTCAACTGAGGAATGGTTACGTTGCGAATGCGTTGCCACTTGCTAGCCCCGTCCACTGTTGCTGCTTCGTAGTAGGTTGGGTCAATTCCCATGATTGTCGCATAGTACATGACACTGCTATATCCAAAGCCTTTCCAAATACCAAGGAAAAGTAGGAGGTAAGGCCAGATGCCCAAGTCAGCGTAGAAATTGACTTCCTTCATTCCGATAGATTTTAGGAAATGGTTGAATACCCCTTTATCAATGTTTAGGAAGGCATCTGTAAAGAAACTGATGATAACCCATGACAGGAAGTAAGGGAACAACATAGACGTTTGGAAAATCTTAACCATTCTCTTAGAGCGGAGCTCGCTGAGGATGATGGCAATCCCTACTGATACAATCAAACCGATAAAGATAAAGCCGAGATTGTAGAGAACGGTATTTCGAGTGATGATAAAGGCATCTTTTGAACTAAACAAGAATCTGAAATTATCTAACCCGACCCATTTACTATTCACAATACTATCTATGAAACCATTACTGGTCATATGGTAGTCTTTAAAGGCGACCACATTCCCAAATACTGGAATGTAAAAGAATAGAATCAACCAGAGTGCCCCTGGTAAAACCATCAAGAGAAAGATCCAGTTATCTCTCAAGGTCTTTGAAAACTTTTTCATCATTTCCTCCCTTTTTATTCCTAAAAACTGATTTCATCGAATTTTTAGGTTTGATAACGATTACATTATTAGTATACTCCTATTTGAAGGCTAGGTTAAACTACTAATTATAGAAAAAACTCCACAAATTATTTTATGTGGAGAAGTTTTTTATAAGAAATAGGTTTCACGCGAAACACTCTGATCATAATTCCTAGATTAAGCTTTAAATGAAGGATAATGTTGATAAATCAACATCCTTTTTATATTCTCTTTGAAAAAATAATATATTTTGACTGCTTAACTAACAAAAACTACCAAAATCATCGTGATTGTTGTATCAAGTTATTAATGGCAGAATCTATATCAAATACAGTATTTTTCCTGTCATACCATCTATCCCAAAAATCAATGGTCGAGCTCTTAGGTTCTTCCTTCGGTTTATCTAGAATAATTTTTGTGGGTAGCTTAATCGAATCACCAACAACAATACATTCACCAACATCTAAATTAGGTAATACATCTACTAAACCAACTAAAGAATCTGTTAGCATAGTAGAGACTGCTGACTTATCCCTATCATTTGTGATTTTCAAACTAATTATATTATTACATTGTGAAATTATTGTTGTATTCAATTCAGCTGGTCTCTGAGAAACTATAACTAAAGAAACACCATACTTTCTTCCTTCTTTAGCTATTTTCTCAAAAATTTCAAGTGATTTATTTTCGACAGCTTTCATTTTTGAAGTATCCCTTGGCATATAAAGATGAGCCTCATCGCAAATAAACGCTAAAGGATGTCTCGTTTCATTAGTCTGAGGAGTCATCCAAAATTGAACATCATACACTAGCCTCGTAACAATCCCAATTACGATGGAAAGCATATCAGAAGGAACTTCTGATAGATCAATAACTTTTATTTTATCAGCATTATCCATAATTTCTGATATAAAATAGTTCAGATAATCTGACTTACTTGTGGACTTTTCATTAAAAATAAAACTATATTTTTTATCATCTATTTTTGTCTGTAATCTTGTAATAAGATTTGTCAGTTTTCCATAGAATTGCCCTTGTTTAGTTTTGGTTTGTCCCTTTTTGTCTCCTGATTTATACACTTCCCCAGTTTCATCTTCCTTTATATTTTCGCTTTCAAGAAATTCTTTTAGCCCAACCGCAGAAAATGGAATTGGTGTATCTGCAGTAATAAGTTCAGGAGACATAGACTTTTTATTAGTGGCAATGTATTCTTTCTTTTTTTCTAGAATATATTTAATAACAATCGCTCTCTGATTTGACGAGGTGCCTTCAGCAGATTCAATGAAAAGCGAATGAATTTCTTCATAATTGAAAAACCAAAGAGGGATATGTAATCCATCATTGCTGTTGATTTTTATTTGTTTTGCATAAGAGAGTTTATTGTATTCGCCATGTAAATCAAAAACTATTACATTTGAATATGCTAGTTCATTTGCCTTCTCTAAAATATTCGCAACTGTAAATGATTTTCCACTACCAGTACTTCCAACTATAGAAGCATGACGTTGGAAAAACTTGTTTCCATCTAATATAGCTTTAACAGTTTTATTACTAGCATACTTTCCAATGACTAACCCTTCATTATCAATATCACTATCCAATGAATTCATTATTATGGAAAGAGCATCACTATCAGCTAAATATACAGGGCTATTTATTTCAGGATAAGTATTTACAGCCCGTCTGAATATATTCTCCTTTTCAGGAGACAGTTTTACATAAAAAGTACCGACCAATGTCACATTACAAAAATTATATGAATAATCGATACTCTCATCATTTTCTTCGTCAAATTCTACCCTTTTCTTACTAACTTTCGTGACCATTCCAATTAATTTCTCGTTATCATTATTACCAGATAAAATAAGTAAATCATTAATTTTTAAACGATTGAGAATCCCTTCTTCGTCAACACTTACCGTTATTCTTTTTGTATCTACAATTTGAACAGTACCAATTGTAGTCGTTAAATAATCTTGAATCTTAGCCATATATAATCCCTTATTCTATAAAAATTTTTGAAAACTCATTTATATCCCACAAATCTGTATCTATCTTATATAGTTTTTGGTTATAAACCATGTACGAATCCTCTCCAGGTTCTTCCTCGTTAGTATGTTTGTAAAACAATGTCCAATTACGATTTCCCAGAGCTTTGTCTACAATCTCTTTTTTTATGTTCATTGTTAACACAATAACATCTTTTGTAGTATTTTCAAAAACAGTATCAAAATGTTGATCATTAAAACCGTAACCATAGATGAAAATTGAAAACTTATTTTTATTGTCTGTGATTAGTTCATTAAAAATCTCTCGATGGATTCTAAAAAGTGCATGTGTTAATCCTCTCTGATACTTCATACTCCCAGGAGTAATGATTTCCATATTTTTACTTTCTTTTTTTAAATAGTTATAATCATTAGTTTGGATAACATTACTTCCTTGTTTAATCCAATTTATAGAACCATGTGGTTTAAATAACCGAACTATTGGTTCATCTTTAGAGAAATAGCTCCGAGGGTTTTTCAATCTATCTTGGTTAAAATTTTGATACAGAGAACCATAGAAACCCAAAGTAGATTCTAATTTTAGTTTATCTACTATCAACTCAATAATTAAATCATAATTAGGTGTCATTATATCAATAACTTTGTCATTTACACTTACTGTTCTCGATAAAAAATCTATTAAATTTTCAAACCCTGAATGATTAGATAAAATATTCTTTCTTGCTTTATAGTCTGAATCTAAGATAAATTCAGCTGTAATTTCACGAATACTCTCTACAAACCCTTCTTCTTCTGGTTTTATATTAAGTAAGGCATGCTCCAAACCTTTATCTCTAACTATTCTCTCGTATTGTTTCCAAATTGGTAAATATGTACTGTATTCCTCACTATTATACCTTTGCTTCAATTCGTCTGCTAATCCAGACATTCCAGAAACACCTAATCCTACTGATAAACCAGTTCCTACAATAAACTTTGGAAAATTTGTCTTTGATAAATATCTATTTACTATATCAGAAAAAATTTGTTCGAATTCTTCATCTTTTACATTCAATACATCTTCCATTCCTTAATCCTCCAACAATTCAGATAGAATTCTAAGCATTTCTTTCTTTATCTATCTGTTAAATCATATTACCTCAATAAATTGCGCTTCGATCTCTTAATCTGCTATCAAATCTTCTAGACAAGCATTTTAGTTAGTTTATAAACTAAGTAGTAGGGTATTCTTGTCTTTAAGTCGTATAAATCGTCGAAGCTGTCGCAATGGTGTGCCACTGGTTGGCTGTTGTGGCTGCGAAGTCCTTATCTGCGTAGAAGTCAGTAAATGGTAGGATTTCAACTTCTAGCTCGTCAATGCGGTCAAGCTGACCAGCCAGATAAGCCTCGATGCGACTTTCTGCGCGTTTGATGCGTTGCAAGAGTCCGCCCATACGGATATCGACCGTATCCAAGCCAAAGACCTTGTTTTCTTTCAGCCATTGGTGGCTAAAGAGGGCATGGAAGTGTTCAATCTCGCTTCTGAGTTTTGGTAATTCTTGTCTAGCGATTGCTTGCAGACTTTCTTTATCGTTTGTTTGGTAGGCCTGACGAATGCGTCGTCCCACATCCACTTTACTGCTTAAAATCTGGTTCAACTGGGCCTGAGTTTCAAAGAGGTAAGAGTAGGCACCAACTTTTTCTTTGATTTCAGCAAGCGTCTCAGCGGCCTGAGCAAAGTGCGGTTTGTCCTGTTCAGGTATCATGTGTCTATCAAGAATAGGGCAGAGAACATCCTGATAAAAGACATAGCGGTTGGGATTGATGCCACTGAGATTGCCTGGCAGGTCTGGCAAGAGGTTGGCAAGGTCAATCTGCATAAATTCCTCAACTGATAGACCTGTATTGGTCTTGAAGTGAGCAGACAAACGGTCGAGGTTATTGCGGTAGCTGAGTTCTGCCCAGATTTGCAAGCTGGGTAGGATAGAAAACTGGGCAGTTTCCCCACCATTGTCCCCCCAACCAGTTACGATGACTTCTTTGATCTGATTAGCACGACAGGCTTTATTGGCCTCGATAGCCACTAGACGGCTGAAATGGTTGTGTGGGGTAAAACCAATCCACTTCCAAGCACCACCTGCAAAGGCGATATCTTGGCTAATCTTGTGGTGATTGCGGAAATTACGATTGTACTTTTCTTCGCTATCTTGGTAATAATCCCAGTAAACCAAGGTTACACGGTCTTTGAGACGGTCTAGGTAGACACGAGTTTCCTCAGGAATCTCCACGTCACGGTCGTACTGGCCATCCGCTGACATGAGTTTAAAGAACATATCACTCCACATCTGACAGTGGAAACCATACTTGTCTGCAATGTCCAGCACGCGCTCCAAGTGTTGACACATGAGGAGACTACGGTCCACAACACCGTTCAAAATGAGGTAGCGCCCCAAACCAACCAAGTGAGCTTCGTCCATCCCGATATTGACCTTGCGTGTCTGCAGTTTAGACAGAGTGGCAAACATCCCGTCAATCAAATCATAAACCTTTTCTTCACCGATAAGGAGAATGTCCTCTACATCACGGAGTTCTTGCACTTCTTTAACACCCCATTTGACGAAGGCCGACAAGTGGGCCAAGGTCTGAATACAAGGAACAAAAGTCATATCAAACTGCTGGGCATAGGCTTCGATTTCCTGCAACTCCTCAGCCGAATAGGCACCACGGAAATAACCAAAGTAAGGTTGTCCCTCAATCTGATAAGTATCTTCCATGTAAAGCTCAAAGGTTGAGTAGCCCATGAGAGCCAAGACTTCAATCATCTGTTTGGCAGAAGCGACATTCAAAACTGCATTTCGAGAACAGTCTGCCATATAGGCCAACTCTTCATAAGCTGCCTGCTCCTCAATCACTACTTTATCACCTTCTACTAGAGCTGTTGCCAATAAGGACAAGGCACGGTAAAGTTGATGAGGTTCGCGATAAGTCAGTTGATAGTGGCCATCCTCACCCTTGATAGAGATAGAGGCTTGGTCAGACTGAGCGACTGCTACCTCTACATCTGCTAGCGAAATATGCTTTTTAAGCAACTCTAATGCTTGCTCTTGTTTGGGACTAAGTCCTGTAAAAATTACCATTGGTTTTCCTCCTGTAGCCAGTTGACAAGGGCACCATAGAGATTGGCATCTGCATGATAGGTGCAAGCTTGGATAACGGGTGCGACCGTATATTCTTCGTAGGTTTCGACAAATGCATCAACAGCTTTTTTGACGCCTTGGATAAAATCTGGATTTTGACTGATAGAGCCTCCCAGACTAATGACATCTGGATCGATCAGATACTGGATATTGAGCAAGCCTTGCGCCAGATTACGGTTCATGCGCAAAATGGCTTCTTGGCAAAGGGCATTGCCTGCTGCAGCTTCTTGGTAAATCTTGCGACCATCCCAGTCAGTCTGACCAGATTTTTCAATTACGTAGCGAACCATGTTTCCTGTAGAGGCTAGTAGCGACCAGTTGTTGAGTTTTTCAGCTGGTTCAATGGTTGTCATATAGCCAAACTCACCACCTAAGCCGTGGCGACCACGGTGAAGTTTGCCATTGATAATCATGGCCCCACCAATCCCTGTCCCAATCACGACACAGGCTGCATTTTCAATCTCTGGGTAAGCCAGCAGTTCACTAAGTCCAACACAGTTGGCATCATTTTCTAGATGGATAGAGAGCTGATGATGAGCAAGGGCCTCATACCATGAAAAACCATGGATGTAAGGTACGGCACTGATTCCCTCAATCACACCTGTTTCTTGATTGACCGCTCCTGGAACGCTCATGGCAATGCCCTTATAATCTTTCTCTGCCAAGCATTTGTCTAGCCAAGTCAGTAAATCCTCCAAGTTTTCTGGTGTCGGTGTACTTGTCTTATCTAGTATTTTTCCATCAGGAGTCAGACTGGCAAACTTAATGCCAGTCCCTCCGATATCAATGGTTGCAATCGTCATATTTTCACCAAAAAAGGGGCGAATCAGTAGTTTATCCTTACTCTTTCGCCCCTCCTTTCTATCTCATAGTATTAGTTATAGAACACTTTAAAACTGTTAGATTTCTTCTTTTTTGATCAATTCTGTGCGAATTTCTTGTGGCGCTAAGAGTCCTGAATGAACTGGATATGGTCGCTCAAGCAAGTCAAGAATGGTTTGTTGGTGTTCTGATATGCGCACATTTTCTTGACTCATATTGTAGTAACGGAGGACATATCCTTCTTCATTTTCCGCCACTTTAAAGGCTGTTGGGCAAACTTGTGGTAAGCTGAGTGCCGCATGACTCAAGAGGCTACCAGTCGCAGCAACACTTCCTTCTTGTTTAGCAACTTGAAGACTAGTGAATGGTGTTTGGAAGGCTTTAGCACGACGGAAGGCTGAGAAGCGTTCCCCTGCTTGGTGGCATTCGAGAGCAAACTCGACTTCAAACTCACGCAAGCACTGAGCCTCTGGTGTTGGGAAGTAACCCCAGTCACCTAACTCACCTGAGGCACGAAGAATGGTCACAGCAATGGTATCGTCTCCAAGGATTTCATACTCGTGCAGTCCTTTATTAGCCACTGTCACCCCTTTTTCATCGTCATAAAGGCTGACGAAGGCTTGCTGGTGTTGTGGATTTTCAGGATTTTCCCAAGAAGCAGCTGGTTTGTTTGGTCGTGTTACTACCTCATAGATGCTTTCAGAGTCATTGCTTGGACGTGTGTTATGAGTCTTGACCAAGAGGCGGATACGGTGGTCTTTAGCGGTGTTGGTAAAGCGAGTCTTGAAGCGGATTTGTGGATTGTCAACAAAGACGGTCATCTCTGTTTCCAGAGGAAGGGTTGTCAATTCTTCTGAGCGCCCAGCTTCACGCGTCATAAACTCGATGATGCCTCTTTGTTCTGCATCCAGTTTTTCGTCTGCACTTACTGGAATTGTCAATTCATGCTTGAGCAAGATCTTGGCAAAACGAGCTGTATTTTCCAAGACTTCACAGCCTTTGAGTTCTGCGTAGATAGGCTCTGTTCCTTTTGGTTGGAAATAGATGTACTCATTTCCGATGTCACCACGGTCTTCAAAGCGAATAACATCTTCATAAGCTTCATGAGTTGTCTTGTCGTAGACCGTGATGTTTTCATCCACACTTACCGTTACAAATGGCGTATCAATTACCCCGTTTTGGTAAATACCGTCACGGCCTTCTTGTTCTCCTTCAAGCAATTGGAAGGTTGTCCAAGAAAGTGGTGCCAGATGAACAGGCACTGTCACGCGCACTTGTCGAGCGATACGAGCCTGACGGAACTTGTCTTTTGGCAAATCATACTCAAAGTTAGCTCCCAGATCTTCGATTTTCGCTTCTACAGCGTGCCCTTCCAAGTCTTCGACACGATAGTTTGGCAAGGTCAAGGCTGCCATCTTCTTATAGCCTTCTGTTGGGTGCAATTCTTTGAAATCACAAGTCGCTACATCAATCACGGTGCTGACTGTATCAACCTTGTCATGCAAGCCTGTGTTAATGACGGTAAAGAGATAGTCGCTTTGGGCTTCATGAGTTGCGATTTTGCCCTTCCACTCGTTGAGAAGATTGGTCTTAACGAAGTTTCCGACTTGGTTGACCTTAGCAAAACGTGTTTCCATCTCACGGTGAACTTCGTCAATACTACAGCCACAGATACTGTCATGTGGCGCATTTTGTAGAAGGACTTTCCAAGCATAGGTCAACTGGTCCTTATGGTTGTGCCCTCCAGTAATGACCGTCAATGGCTCCACCACTTGTTCTAGCAGGTTGCTATTTTCTTGGAAGGCTTGTTTAAGGTAAATCCGTGAAGAAGAAGTGTTGGCAAGTGTGTACCAACCATCTGTTTCCTGGCTCGTCAACTCACCTGTAACCGTAGATAGTTGCTCCGGCAGAGCACTTTCTACTGCGTGGATGTAGTCATCAAATGAACTATGCACAAAGGTCACATCTGGGAAGAGTTCATTTGCCACACGAATGGCCTCACTCAGATTTCGCTGTACAGGCTGGTGGTCACATCCGTTCATCATCAACCATTGGTTGGTCGAAGCGTAGTCACGCACGTCTGCCAATTTTTGTTTCCAGAAGGTCAAGGCCTCGTCTTTATCAACTGGAATTTCATTTCCATTACTGTACCAGTTGGCAAAGAGAATACCGAGGACACGACTTCCGTCTGCACCCTGCCAGTACATTTCTGAAAACTGGGAAGTAAATTGCTCATCTTCGAGAACTTGGTTGTCAAATCCAATCGGCTTGACACCACGGCCAAAGGCTGCCACGTGAATGCCTGATTTTTGAAGGATTTGAGGAGCTTGTCCCATATTTCCAAAGGTATCTGGGAAGTAACCAATCTGAGTTGATTTGCCCCATTTTGCACATTCTGCTTGACCAATCAAGGTATTGCGGACGTTGGCTTCACTGGAAATCAAGTAATCATCCTGCAAGATGTAAAAGGGACCAATTTTGAGTTTGCCTTCGTCAATGTAACGTTGGACTTTGTCGCGATTTTCAGGGCGAATTTCCAAGTAGTCATCAAGGACAATCGTTTGTCCATCCAAGTGGAAACTCTTGAACTCAGGGTCATTTTCAAAGAGATCAAAAAGATTGTCAAACAATTCCACCAACTGCATCCGGTGGCTTTCAAAAGGCAAGTACCACTCACGATCCCAGTGACTATGTGAGATAATATGTACAACAACATTTTCCATGAAGTAAAACCTCATTCTAAATTTAAATTTTAACGTTTTAAATGTAAAGGTGTGATTCTGACACGAATCGGTGAAACTAAAGCGCGCTCCTTAACGGATATCCAAGTAATCCAAGACCAACTCGCAGAACATCATGTTGGCCCAAGAGAACCATTCACGAGAGTAAAGCGTTGGGTCGTCCACGTGGAAGCTCTCATGCATGACACCTGTGCCCCCATCGCAAGCAACCAGCTGATCCAGCAAGAATTTCTTCTCTGCCTTATCACTTGTTGTCAAGCCTTGGGTAGAAAGGGCGATTGGCCAGATATAGCGATAGAAGGTATGAGAACTTCCGAGACCGCTAGCGTATTCTCCTTGGTAGAAGTATGGATTTTCAGGGCTCAGAATGGTACGGCGTGTGGCTTGATACACTTCGTCTTCAATGTCGCAATAGCCCAGATAAGGCGCCGCCAGCAGACTAGGTACATTTGGATCATCCATGATGCTAGCATTCCCTAAACCATCCACTTCAAAGGCGTAAATCTTTTCGCCCTTGCTGTTGGTGGTGTAGGCATAATTTTCGATGCCTTCTTGGATCTCTTCTTGGAGACGCTTAGCGTCAGCAATAATACCCTCGCTATCAGCTAGATCCAGTTCTGCAAAGATTTCTTGCACGTACCCCAAGACTACTACAGCAAACATATTGGACGGAATCAAGTAGCTATACTGGCAGCAGTCATCACTCGGACGAAAAGCTGACCAGGTCATACCTGTCACTGCAAAGTCAGGTCCAAAGCCATCATTTACCAGAGTATCTTCCTTGCGGTCTGTATCCCGAACGAAACGATAAGGAGAATTGTTGTGGTCTTGTTCCACCGTCCACAGATGAAGAATTTCCTTGGTCGCTGCGACAAAAGTCTCATCAAACTGACTAGTCTCTCCAGTCTCTTTCCAAAGGAGATAAGCCAACTGCAAAGGATAGCAAAGTGAGTCCACCTCATACTTGCGTTCCCAAATCCAGCCATTAAGGTCGGTATGGTCAGTCTCATGGTGCCCCTTCCAGTTTTCCTCAATATTGAAGGAATTGGCATAAGGATCCTTGAGTACCAAGGTCATCTGACGCTTGACCAGACCTGCAATGGTCTGACGCAAGAGAGGATCTTTTTTAGCCACATGAAGGTAGGGTCTGAGTTGGGCCGTCGAATCCCGAAGCCACATAGCAGGAATATCCCCTGTCAAGACAAAAGTTGAGCCATCTTCTAGAATCTCGACCGTATTGTCCAAGGTGTCGGTGTAGCAACGCTCAAAGACATCCACCCACTCCGGATGGTCCTTAGCCCGCTCTGCTACTTCGTCTAACCATTTTCTAACAATTTCTTTCGAATAAATCATCGTGCAGTTTCCTCTTTCAAACAAGTTTCATGTTCAGTATATAGTTTTTGAGACAGAAAATACATACACAAATGATAGTCATTTTTCTACAAAATTGCTTACTTTCGAACCCCATATCTAAAGGCCTCATTTTTCTGATATAATGTAGAAAAACAGCTAAAGGAAAGACTATGAAACCAATACTTGAAACCATCGATACCCGCTTTGGGACTGCTAGCAAGCATGCCTTCTCTCGGGGAAATACCCTACCATACACAGGCGTGCCTTTTGGGATGAATTATTTTGTGCCCCAGACCAGTGACCAGGAGGGAGCTTGGTTCTTCGATCCGCATCTGCCCATTTTTCAGGGGATTCGATTAACCCACCAACCCAGTCCTTGGATTGGGGACTACTCTTGGCTCCTTCTGACACCTGTTACAGGCCAGCTAGGTGGAGACAGCCTCTTCCATCGTCAGTCTTCCTTTGACCTAGATAAGGCCTCTTTCCAGCCTCATTATCTGAAGATTTTCTCCCTGCGCTATCAGATTGGAACCCAGCTCACACCGACTTGCTATGGCGCTTCTATTCGTTTGGAGCAAAAGCAAGGCAAAGCCCTATCCCTCTATCTTCACGCAGCAGATGAACTGACAGTAGAACAAATAGATAAGCGGACTCTTGCCCTGCGTCAAGAGGGAAAAACAGAGACCAACAAAAATCCGCTGATACTGTTCACAGTCCTGCAAATGAATACGGATATTCTTGCTATCACACAAGAAGAGGGAGACTGGCGAATTGACTTAGCAAGCAGTCAAGCCGAGATTCAACTAGCGACTTCCTTTATTTCTCCTTCTCAAGCGCTATTTAATCTACCTCAAACGGACTTTGATAGCTGTAAAGCAAATGCCCAAGCAGACTGGGAAAATCTCCTACATCGTTTTGATGTGCTGGAAACAGGAAAGGCTGACCGAACCTTCTTTGACCACTGCCTCTACAGACTCTTCCTCTTCCCACAGACATTTTATGAAGTGAACGAGTCAGGGCAAGCCATCCACATGGATCTAGCTACTGGTACTGTCAAGCCCGGCATCCTCTTTAGCAACAATGGTTTCTGGGATACCTTCCGGACTACATTTCCCCTCTTTGCCCTTATCATACCGGAACACTATCGTCTCTTTTTAGAAGGCTTTCTCAATAGCTACCGCGATACTGGATTCCTTCCAAAATGGCTGGCCCCAGATGAACGTGGCATGATGCCCGGTACCCTTTTAGATGGCATTATCGCAGATAGCGCCTGCAAGGACATGGCTCCCAATTTGGAAGAAGAACTCCTCCAAGCCATGCTGCAGACAGCCACCAAGTCCGACCCTCTCGGCATCAATGGTCGTCACGGACTAGCCCAATACCAAGAATTAGGTTATCTTTCTACCGACCACAACGAAAGTGTCAGTCACACCCTTGACTACGCCTATAGCGATTTTTGTATCGCCAACTGTGCCGAAAAGCTTGGTCAGAATGACATCGCGGAAACTTATAGAACTTCGTCACAAAATTACCGCCATCTATTTGACGCTGAGACAGGTTACATGCGAGCCCGAGACAGCCAAGGAAACTTCCGCCCTGACTTCTCTCCCTATAGTTGGGGACGCGACTACGCCGAATGCTCTGCCATTCAAGCGACTTTAGGCGTACTCCATGACATCCCAGGCTTAATCCAGCTTATAGGTGGAAAAGAAGCCTTCAGCAATTATCTTTTGAAAGCCTGTCAGGACGCTCCTCTCTTTGAAACCACCGGCTATGGTTACGAGATTCATGAAATGAGCGAGATGGCAACAGCTCCCTTTGGACAACTCGCCATCTCCAACCAGCCTAGCTTCCACATACCTTATCTCTTTCGCTACAGCGACTACACTGACTACACTGCTCTACTCATCAAAACCTTGCGTCAGAAAGCCTTTCACCCCAGCTGGGAAGCCTATCCTGGCGATGAGGACAATGGCAGTCTCTCTGCTTGGTACATCTGGTCAGCTCTTGGATTCTACCCGACCTGTCCAGGCAAACCAAGTTACGATCTCGGAATTCCTCTCTTTGACCACCTCCGTATCTACCTAGCTAAGGAAAATAAATGGCTGGATATCCATGCCGAGCAAAACCACAGCCATTTCAACTTTGTCAAAGAATGCCGACTGGACAAGACCATAGTATCTAGCATTCAACACCAAGACCTCTTGAAAGCTGAGCAACTGACCTTCACCCTCAGCTGGCTACCAAATCACTCCTAACCAAAAGAACCTTTGCACCGCGCAAAGGTTCTTCTTTTATGAAACTTGGACCTGAAGTTGATCTACAAGCTGACTCTCTACAGTTATCCACAACTTGTGGATAAGAAAACATGCCTAAAAACTAGTTTCTCCAAAATCCAGCTCTTAGACTTGGAAGCCTTCACCCTAAACATACCTTTGTCAAACAGCTCTGTACTAGGGTTTCTACTAGCTCTCTAGCAAGTTACTAATGTACGGAACTATTATCAGGATGCTTCAACACCCTGAGTTATATGTCATTTTCCCCTAGACTTATCCACAGACTGTGAATAAACTAGTGTTCCAAACCGCTCTCTCCTTGACTATAACAAAAAGCGATAGCAGCGTCAATATGACTAAGATTCCTTCCTAAATCCCCTGAAAAGATTCTATAATTTGTACAATCGTAGCTTTTGCATTCGTCAGCTAGTTAGAATCAGCCAGTAGAAAATGACTTCTTTACCACATTGTGAGCAGCACAGCTGTGGTACTATAATACCTAACAACCTAATCATTTCTAGCAAAAAATCCCGCAGATTTGCGGGATCTTCTCTTGCATCAATGCGCCAACATTTCTTGGGCGATTTCTTGGCCAGATAGGTTATCTGGGTAGTAGGTTGGCCAGTTATCCATCTCTTCAAAGAGGGCTTCTTGGCTAGTACCTCCAAAGAAGATATGGAAATGTTCTGCCTTGACTGGGGCGATATTGTGGTCACTAAACTGAACGTACTTGAACTGTCCAGCATCCGCATCTGTCGCTTCAAAGAGGAAGCGCACGCCACGATTGCCTTTCTTATAAGTCAAGATTTTCTTGCCGACATACTTGTAGGTGAACTTCTTGCTTTGACCACCTTGAACAAATTCCATAGTGTTGTCCGTGATGTTGATCTTAGTCACATCTGTCTGATAGCCTTTTCTATAGTAGGCCTTGTACTCATCCTTGGTCATCTTACCAGTCAACTTAGCCTTGTAGTCAAAAACTTGATCAAAGGTCCCATCTTCAAGGAAAGGATAGACCGACTGCCAGTTGCCAACATAGTCACTCAAGGTACGATCTTTGACATCTGCATCTTCAAAGTAACCATTGTGAACTGTCTTGGTATTTTCTTCCTTCTCTGGCTCGATTTCTGGTCCTTCTTGGTCCGTTGTCTGCTTCAAAGCCTTGAGGTTTTTCTCCATCACGGAGATATAGTCCTCACCGGCCTTGGTTGCTTCTTCTGTCAGACTTTCTAGCGGATTGAGCACGTCTAGTTTGACACCTGTTTCTTTTGAGAGTGTATTAGCTAGGGCTTGTGAGGCATTTTCTTCAAAGTAGATATAAGAAATCTTGTTTTTCTTGATATACTCTGTCAATTCTGCCAAACGTGCTGCTGATGGCTCTGCATCTGGTGAGAGACCTGAGATGGATACTTGCTTGAGACCGTAGTCCAAGGCAAGATAGTTAAAGGCAGCGTGCTGGGTCACAAAGCTCTTTTGTTTAGCTTGAGACAAGCCTTCTGTGTAGGCCTTGTCCAAGGCTTGCAATTTTTCAATATAGGCAGCTGCATTCTTCTCAAAAGTCTCTTTTTTATCAGGATAATCTGCTGACAAGCTGTCACGGATATGCTCTACCAGTTTGATGGCGCGTGCTGGTGAAAGCCAAACGTGGGGATCGTAGTCGTGATGGTGACCTTCACCGCCATGATCATGCCCTTCCTCTTCTTCCTCACCACCTGGCAAGAGGAGCATATCACCTGTCGCCTTGATAGTTTTCACTTTTTTCTTATCCAAGGATTCTAGCAATTTTGGAACCCAAGTTTCCATGTTTTCATTTTCATAGACAAAGGTATCTGCGTCTTGGATTTTGGCAACTGCCTTTGCAGACGGTTCATACTCATGGGGTTCTGTACCAGCACCGATTAGAAGTTCTACATTAGCAGTATCTCCTGCGACTTGTTTGGTAAATTCGTAGACAGGGTAAAAGGTTGTCACGATATTGAGTTTCCCATCTGCCTGTTTTTGATTGGAACAAGCCACTAAAAACAGGGCACATAGACTAGCCAGTAGTAAGCTCAATTTTTTCATTTCATTCTCCTATTTGATAAAACGTTTCAGTAGACTGACTAACAAAAAGACAGCTACAAAGATAATGGTGATACTAGCGCTGGCAGGTGTTTCCGCATAGTAGGAAATATAAAGTCCTGCCACCATTCCCAAAAAACCAATAGCGCTGGCTAGTAACATAACGGATTTAAAGTTTTTCCCCAGACGAAGGGCAATACTAGCTGGCAAGACCATAATAGTCGACACCAGAAGAGCTCCTGCTGCTGGAATCATAAGGGCAATGGCCACCCCTGTCACCATGTTAAAGAGGATGGACATGGTACGAACTGGCAAGCCATCCACAAAGGCCGTGTCCTCATCAAAAGTCAGGATATACATTGGTCGCAAGAATAAGAAAGTCAAGAGTAAAACGACCGCAGCAATGGCAAAGAGGAAAATCACCTGCT
>CAURRB010000018.1:0-31641 GCA_963527085.1 Streptococcus oralis | reverse complement strand
TGGGTCTTTCTCCCTAGACGACTGGTCGCATAAGCCATGAAAGGTAAGGGTAAAATGGCAACTAGGGTCATTTGCCACGAAATGCTAAAGAGCATGGTCAACAAGGTCACCAGCGCCGTGATAGAGGCATCCACAGCAGACATGACTCCGCCACCTGCCAGACGAGTCAAGGCATTTATATCATTGGTAGCGTGTGCCATCAGGTCTCCCGTCCGATAGGTTTGATAAAAAGCTGGAGACATTTTTGTGAAATGCTCAAACAAGCGAGACCGCATAATCTGCCCCAGACGATAGGAAGTCCCAAGGATATACATGCGCCAAACATAGCGTAGATAGTACATACCCAAAGCTGCAAGAAGCAGATAAAGGAGGTTCAAAAGCAAGTCCTGCTGGGTTAATTGCCCCGATGTAATGGCATCAATGACCCGCCCCATAACCATTGGGGGAATGAGGTTAAGGACGGAAACCAAGACCAGGGCCACGATTCCGACTAGATAACGGCGTTTTTCTAACTTGAAAAACCACCAAAGTTTTTGAATAATGGACATAAAATCCCTTTCTGATTGCAAATAGAAACCTGAGGCCAAGACCCCAGGTTTTTCTTATTCATAGGTTACGACTGTGACCGCACCCTTGTCATACTCAGCGATAAAGATATTGGCTACATTGTCATGCCCTTGCTTGCTGAGGTTATCAAGCAGCCACTCTTCGTTACGACCAATCGACTCCAAAACATCGACTTGTATCACACCGTCAGTCACAACTGGATACTTAGGATTTTCATCTCCCATTTGGACCACGATGAGTTGGCCATTTTGCTCCTGCACAGCGCATTTGACCTGTTTCATCTGGAAAATCCCTTGGCTACGAAGTTTGAGAGCAACTTCTGCTGCAGACAAACCAACTGAACGACAGGCTTCTGGGTCAATCTGCCCATTTTTGATAAGGAGAGTTGGTTTTCCATCAATCAAGCGTTTGACAAAACGAACATTGTTATTGAGCCACTTGAGGGTCAAGACCAAAATCGTCCACATCATCAAAATCACTGCATACTGGAGAATGCTGATAGAACTATTGTAAATCACCCCACCGATGATACCACCAAGAACATAGTTCTGAATTTGGTCTGTCGCAGAGTTAGGTGCTAGATTCCCCTTTCCTGTCACATTAATAACAAAAACAAGAGAGAAGAGACCCAAGGCCAGTTTGATTAAAATTTCCATATAGTTGAGTGTCATTTGTTTACCTCCACCAATTCAATAGCGTCTGTTTGATGCAATTCTAATTTCTCTAAAAGATACTTGTCTGGTTGGCTCCCGTTCATGGCGCGGTAGAAATTTGGACCTACCTTGACAAGCGCTCCATCAGTGGCTGCAGAAGTATTGACATAAACTTCTGATTTATCCACTCCCAAGTCTTTGGAAACAACCTCTATGAAATGAAGGGAGGTTTGAAATTGGTTGTTAGAGGCTTGATTGGTCTGGTATTTTGAGATTGTCACCAAAAGCATGGCCACCAAGGTCAAGGCCAAAATCATGACCAATTCCCGAAACTTAGTCCCCTTTTTATCTCGATAGGCTTTAAAAGCAAAAAATCCTGTGATAGCTAGGAGAACAATTCCAAAGCCAATCATGATGCCATTTTGCTGACTGATTTGGCTAAGTACATAGTCATATGAGTAAAATTTCATTTATTTTCACTCCCTTTCATAAAATCATTCTTAATTATAAACGAAAGAGAGTGATTTTTCAAGCCATACGTTGGGGAAATGGACCTTTTTTTGGTATAATAAAATCTATAATCTGAATGAAAAAGGTAACTTTATGAAACTCATCTCATGGAATATTGATTCCCTCAATGCAGCCCTAACTAGTGACTCAGCTCGTGCCAAATTGTCCCAAGAAGTCCTACAAACCTTGGTCGCTGAAAATGCTGATATCATCGCTATCCAAGAAACCAAGCTTTCTGCCAAGGGCCCTACAAAGAAACACTTGGAAATTTTAGAAGAACTCTTCCCAGGCTACGAAAATACGTGGCGCTCTTCCCAAGAACCTGCCCGTAAAGGCTATGCTGGAACCATGTTCCTTTATAAGAAAGAACTTACACCTACTGTCACTTTCCCAGAAATCGGTGCCCCTTCCACCATGGACTTGGAAGGCCGCATCATCACCTTGGAATTTGATACATTTTTCGTGACCCAAGTATACACTCCAAACGCTGGCGATGGTCTCAAACGCTTGGAAGAGCGTCAAGTCTGGGACGTCAAATACGCTGAGTATTTGGCGCAACTAGACAAAGAAAAACCAGTCCTTGCGACTGGAGACTACAACGTAGCTCACAAGGAAATCGACCTTGCAAATCCTGCCAGCAACCGCCGTTCACCTGGTTTTACAGACGAGGAACGTGCTGGGTTTACCAACCTTTTGGCAACTGGATTTACTGACACCTTCCGCCACATTCACGGTGATGTCCCAGAGCGCTATACTTGGTGGGCACAACGCAGCAAGACTTCTAAAATCAACAATACAGGCTGGAGAATCGACTACTGGCTCACCAGCAATCGCGTGGCTGACAAGGTAACCAAGTCTGACATGATTGACTCGGGTGCGCGTCAAGACCATACGCCGATTGTATTGGAAATTGAACTCTAAGGAGAAAGCTAATGGACTATCAAGCTGTCATTCCTGAATTTGTAGTATCTGACCTCGAAAAGTCACGCCACTTCTACTGCGACTTGCTGGGATTTTCTGTCGAATACGAGCGTCCAGAGGAGAAATTTCTCTTCCTCTCGCTTGAAGACTGCCAACTTATGCTAGAAGAAGGCAGCACAGAAGAATTAGCCCAACTAACCTATCCTTTCGGGCGCGGTGTCAATATTTCCTTTGGCATTGAAGATGTCCCTCAGCTCCACCAAAAACTGCTGGAGGCCAACTATCCTATTTATCGTCCGCTGACCAAAAGAGAATTTCGAGTGGGAGATAGCTTTATTTACCCTCATGAATTTGCAGTTTTGGATCCAGATGGTTATTTTTTAAGATTTAGCGAATAGAAGAACAAAAGGCTACAATACTATCTAGCATTGCAGCCTTTTGTTCGTTCGCTTTTATGATCTATTTACTAACAAAATATTTGATTTATAAAGCTAATTGGTGTAAAATAAAAACATTGGCAGTAGCCTATTTAAAATTGAATATCATTTTACTTGTTTATGTCGTGAATTGGCACGACGTTTCTACAAGGTGCCGGAACACCTAACAATGAGTATGTCAGCTGAAGGTATGGTTTTGGCCATGCCTATTTTGGGGACTTACTTAGGGGATTAAGTAGGTCCTTTTTCTATTTCTTGCTAGAAACTCTAGACAAGCAAATGAAGCATCTTTTAGACTTTAGGAGGTCTTATGAAATTATTAGAAGAGCGCATCCTTGAGGATGGGCATATCTTGGGTGACAACATCCTCAAGGTGGATTCCTTTTTAACCCACCAAGTTGACTTTAGCTTGATGCGAGAGATTGGTAAGGTTTTTGCGGAAAAATTCGCTTCTGCTGGCATTACCAAGGTCGTGACCATTGAAGCGTCAGGCATTGCCCCAGCCGTTTTTACAGCGGAAGCCTTGAATGTGCCCATGATTTTCGCCAAGAAAGCTAAAAACATCACCATGAACGAAGGCATCTTAACCGCCCAAGTCTACTCCTTTACCAAGCAGGTGACCAGCACCGTTTCTATCGCTGGAAAATTCCTCTCACCAGAGGACAAGGTCTTGATTATCGATGATTTCCTAGCAAATGGACAAGCTGCCAAAGGCTTGATCCAAATCATCGAACAAGCTGGAGCAAAAGTTGAAGCGATTGGTATCGTGATTGAAAAATCCTTCCAAGACGGTCGTGATTTGCTTGAAAAAGCAGGTTACCCTGTCCTATCACTTGCTCGTTTGGATCGTTTTGAAAATGGTCAGGTCGTATTTAAGGAGGCAGATCTCTAATGCAAAAACAAGAAAAACACTCGCAAGCAGCCATTCTTGGCTTGCAGCACTTATTAGCCATGTACTCAGGATCTATCCTGGTTCCCATCATGATTGCGACAGCCCTTGGCTATTCAGCTGAGCAGTTGACCTACCTGATTTCTACAGATATCTTCATGTGTGGGGTGGCAACCTTCCTCCAACTCCAACTCAACAAATACTTTGGGATTGGACTACCAGTCGTTCTCGGAGTTGCCTTCCAATCTGTCGCTCCCTTGATTATGATTGGCCAAAGCCATGGTAGTGGTGCTATGTTTGGTGCCCTTATCGCATCAGGGATTTACGTAGTTCTTGTTTCAGGCATTTTCTCAAAAGTAGCCAATCTCTTCCCCTCTATCGTAACAGGATCTGTCATTACCACGATTGGTTTAACCTTGATTCCTGTCGCTATTGGAAATATGGGAAATAACGTTCCAGAGCCAACTGGTCAAAGTCTCCTACTTGCTGCTATCACTGTTCTGATTATCCTCTTGATCAACATCTTTACCAAAGGATTTATCAAGTCTATCTCCATTTTGATTGGTCTGGTTGTTGGAACTGCCATTGCTGCTACCATGGGATTGGTTGATTTCTCCCCTGTTGCGGCAGCACCGCTTGTCCATGTTCCAACTCCCCTCTACTTTGGTGTACCGACTTTTGAAATATCATCCATCGTCATGATGTGTATCATTGCAACGGTGTCTATGGTTGAGTCCACTGGTGTTTATCTGGCCTTGTCTGATATTACTAATGACCCAATCGACAGCACGCGCCTGCGCAACGGTTATCGTGCAGAAGGTTTAGCCGTACTTCTCGGAGGAATCTTTAACACCTTCCCTTACACAGGATTTTCACAAAACGTTGGGTTGGTTAAATTGTCAGGTATCAAGACTCGTCTGCCAATCTATTATGCAGCTGGTTTCCTAGTCCTCCTTGGACTCCTACCTAAGTTTGGCGCCCTTGCCCAAATCATTCCAAGTCCTGTTCTTGGTGGTGCTATGCTGGTGATGTTTGGTTTTGTTTCCCTTCAAGGGATGCAAATCCTAGCTCGCGTTGACTTTGCTAACAATGAACACAACTTCCTTATAGCAGCTGTATCAATCGCAGCTGGAGTAGGTCTAAACAATAGTAATCTCTTTGTCAGCATGCCGACAGCCTTCCAAATGTTCTTCTCAAACGGAATTGTCGTAGCCAGCCTACTTGCCATTGTACTCAATGCCGTATTAAATCGGAAAAAGAAATAAGAAAAAGAGGTGTGAGCCTCTTTTTTGTTTCTCTATATCCTCACCTGTCTTTCTTCTGACCGCTGGCCTGTGACAAACATGGTAAAGGTGGCTTTGCAGACATTTCTGCCTTCTTGATTGGTAATATCCACATCCACGACACAGGTTGTGCGACCTTGATGGACGCATTCTCCTTTAATGGTCAGCACATCGTCGAGTTTTCCTGCCTTGAGGTAGTTGATAGAGGATTGGAGCGTCACTCCATCAAGCCCCAGCGAGATAACCACCAAACCACTAATCTGGTCACAAAGGGTAAAGAGATAGCCACCATGGGCATTGCCATAGTAGTTGAGCGACGAGTCCACTACTTTGGTCGTCACCACAACGTGACCATCTCTCATTTGTTCAATTTCGTAATTTTCAAAGGCAGATATAGCGTCAAAATGAAAATCTTTCATCGTTTCCTCCTGATAGTTCAAACGACACTATGATACTACTTTTTATAGGACTGTGCAAGGAGAAAGCTCCTAGTCTGGTAAAATTCCAACCTGTTCTACAAAGCGCATAAAGGCTGCCTGTCCTTGTTCCGTCTGCTTGTAAACCCCCGCGTCCTCCAGAACACGTGCAAAGATAGCACCCACAGAGTCCTTGACGATTTCAAGGGCTTTTTCTTTATCTGTTAGGTCTGGATGTTGGACTTTGAGTTGGTCTGCCCATTCCTGATGATAGTGTGCAACTGCTTCATCATCTCCTACAAGATAGCTTGCAACTTGCTCCACTTCTGCTTTCAAACGAGGTGGTAAGATAGCCAAGCCCATGACCTCAATCAAGCCGATATTTTCCTTCTTGATATGTTGGACATCCTTGTGGGGATGATAGATACCATCAGGATGCTCTGGCGATGTCTGATTGTCCCGCAAGACCAAGTCCAACTCAAACTGTCCATCGCGTTTACGAGCAATGGGTGTAATGGTGTGATGCGGTCTCCTGTCTGTCTCTGCCAAAATCTGTACTTCAGGATCTGAATACTGTCGCCATTCCTGCAATATCTTATCCGCCAAGTTGATCAAATCTTCTTTTGAATCCGAGGTCAAACGTAGCACTGACATAGGCCACTTGACAATCCCAGCCTTGACTTGTTCAAAACCAGCAAATCGGAAAGCCTTTTGCAAGGGAGCTAATTCCATAGGGAAAACATGTCGGCCTCCTTGATAGTGATCATGAGTCAGAATAGAGCCTCCCACGATTGGAAGGTCGGCATTCGAACCTGCAAAATAGCCTGGAAACTGCTCTACAATCGCCAGCAGACGCTCAAAGCTCTGACGGCTGATAGCCATGGGACGGTGCTGGCCGTCTAAGAAAATACAGTGCTCATTAAAATAAGCATAGGGCGAATACTGGAAGCCCCACTCCTGACCCGCCATTTCGAAACGGATAATGCGGTGATTGCTGCGAGCTGGGTGGTTTACCCGACCATGATAGCCCTCATTCTCTAGACAAAGCTGACACTGGGGATAATTGCTAGCTTGCACCAACTTGGCTGCCGCAATCTCTTTTGGATCCTTTTCAGGTTTAGAGAGGTTGATGGTGATCTCAAGTTCTCCGTAGTCAGATGGAACACGATAAGCGATATTTTTAGCAATGGCCTTGAGCTTGATGTAGTCGTTTTTCTGGCTAAGTTGGTAGAAGTCCGCAATTGCCTGCTCAGGAGATTGGGCATAAGTTGCCCAAAAGTCACGATTGACCTGACTTGGACAAGGGGTCACCAAGTCCATCAATTCAGCACCGAGAATTTCACGCGCAGTCTGACTATCCTCAATCGTCTCTAATCGAACCGCCTCCTCGACAAGCTGGTCCTTGAGGTCAATCAACTCATCTAGATCAGTCTCAACTTCCAAAACACCTTCTCCCACTCGTGCTAAGACACGATTGGTCAGGTAGATTCGATCCATTTCCTCAAATGAACTTCCAGCAATGACTTCCGTGATAAATGCATCTAGAATTCCCTGACTCATTGATTCTCCTTCTTACTTTCTAAATAGTCTCTGACAGCATCTAAATCCTGAAAAACTTGTTCTGTTTTATTTAAGAAAGACTGTGCTGGCATTTTCAAGTCTGGAATACAAATAACTGGTATCCCAGCTCTATACGCTGCTTCAATCCCTGCTTCACTATCCTCTAATACTAAGCAATTCTCTGGTAAAACATTCAAATCACTACAGGCCTTTAAAAATATATCAGGGTAAGGTTTGCTTCGCTTTACATCTTTTGCAAAAACTAGATGGTCAAATAAGGACAGTATACCATTACTATCCAAAATCATTCTAGCTCTAGATTCAACACTTGAAGTTGCTAGAGCGATTGGAATACCTTCTCTTTGCAAAAAAGCAAACAAATTTTTAGCACCTTTTTTTAAATTTACACCTTTGGCTAATATTCGAGCTTCCAGTTCATAAACTTTTTCCAAGGTTTGGTCAAAGTTCCAAGGTAAATCATAGGTATCTAAAAATCGTTGAACATTCTCCTCTTCCCTATGTCCACTGTATTCTCTAGAATATGTTTCTTCTGTGAAAGGAATTCCAAAATCTTTAAGCAATTCTTGATAAACTTTTAGAGAAATGATCTCAGTATCAGCTAATAAGCCATCTAAATCAAATATTACAGCGTCCATTTACGTCTCTCCTAGTCTAAAACGCGAGTGCCACCTGCAACTTCAGCGATATAGAAGCTTGGAGCATATCCAACTACTTCCTCATAATGCTTGCCTACAGCTTCTTTAAAGGCCTCAACAGTATCTTTTTGCACCAAGGCAATGGCACAGCCACCAAAACCTGCTCCTGTCATACGAGCACCCAAAACACCTTCCTGATTCCAAGCAGTGTGAACAAGGGTATCCAATTCCAAGCCAGTTACTTCATAGTCATGCTCCAAAGAAACGTGAGATGCATTCATCAAGCGACCAAATGTTTCCAAATCACCTGCTTGAAGGGCTGCTTGAGCTTTAAGGGTACGTTGGTTTTCAAGCACAGCATGGCGAGCACGTTTTAAGCGATTTTCATCTTTAATCAGATAGCTGTATTGGTCAAAGGCCCACTCATCCAATTCACCCAAGGTCTGAATATCCAAGGTAGCTTGCAATTCTTCTACTGCTTTTTCACACTCAGCACGGCGTTCATTGTACTTAGAGTCCGCCAGTTCACGACGTTTGTTGGTGTTCATGATAACAACGACATTGTCCTTCAAATCAAGTGGCACCAAGTCATATTCTAACGTATTTGTATCTAGGTAAATGGCACGTTGGTCAGCACCCATACCGATAGCAAACTGGTCCATAATACCAGAGTTGACTCCGATAAAGTTATTTTCCGTTTGTTTTCCAATTTTTACCAAATCCAAACGGTCTAGTTTTAAATCAAAGAGATGCTCTGCCACGACCCCTGTCAAGAGTTCCAAGGATGCTGATGAAGACAAGCCAGCACCATTTGGGATATTCCCAAAGACATAAAAATCAAAACCTTTGTCAATGACATGACCAGCTTCTTGCAAGAAATGAAGAACCCCTTTTGGATAGTTGGTCCAGCTGTGCTCTTTTTCAAACTTGAGGTCAGCAAGAGGCACTTCGATGATACCCTTGTCCTCAAAGTTGGCTGAGTAGAAACGCAAAACTTGGTCGTCACGCTTGCGAGCCGCCCCATAAGTTCCCAAGGAAATAGCTGCTGGGAAAACATGCCCACCATTGTAATCCGTGTGTTCACCAATCAGATTGATACGGCCTGGTGAAAAGAAAGTTTGGTCTGCTTCTTGACCAAAAACGGCAAGAAAGTCTTTGCGAAGGGCTTCAGCAGTAAGATGTTGTGTCATATGAATTCTCCTTTGACTGTCCGTTAAGTCACCTTAACGTGTAATCGTTTTCTTCTATTGTATCCAAGGCTTTTACCAAGGTCAATCCTTTTTACTAAAAATTTACTAAACTATCGGTAAAAAGAAGAAAAATATGATATACTAACCTAAAAGGAGGAGGATTTATGGCTACCTTAAAAGACATCGCACAGCTAGCCTCTGTCTCTATCGCGACCGTATCCCGTGTCCTCAATCGCGACCAGAGTCTATCTGTTACAGAAGAAACCAGACACCGTATTTTAACTGTCGCTGAAGAGCTGGGCTATACCAAGCACCTCAAGACAGGCGAATCCCACAAACCCAAGCAAAAGATTGCCATTATCCAATGGGTCAGCGAACAAGGGGAGTTGGACGATCTCTACTACTATCAAATTCGTCTCGGTATTGAAAAAAGAGCCCAAGAGTTGGACTATGATATCTTGCGCTATTTTAACGACCATCCTTTTACATTAAGCGAGGAAGTGATCGGCATTCTCTGCATCGGAAAGTTCAGCCGAGCTCAGATTGCTGCCTTTGAAGAATACCAAAAACCTTTAGTCTTTATAGACAGCGATACCCTCTCATTAGGTCATACCTGTATTATCACTGACTTTTACACTGCTGTGAAACAAGTTGTAGACCATTTCCTCAGCCAAGGGATGAACCGTATTGGAATTCTCACAGGCCTTGAGGAAACAACCGACCAGGAAGAAATTATCCAGGATAAGCGGCTAGAGAATTTCAAAGACATTACCCAAGCAAATGGTATCTACCATGAAGAACTGGTCTTTCAGGGGAGCTTTACTGCCCAGTCTGGCTATGACTTGATGAAGGAGGCCATTCACAAGCTAGGAGAACAACTCCCACCAGCCTTTTTCGCTGCCAGCGATAGTTTAGCCATCGGTGCCCTCCGTGCCCTTCAAGAAGCTGGAATTAGCCTACCAGACCGCGTCAGCCTCATTTCTTTTAACGACACCAGCCTGACTAAGCAGGTCTATCCTCCCCTTTCTAGCATCACTGTCTATACCGAAGAAATGGGCCGAGCAGGGATGGATATTCTTAACAAGGAAGTTCTACACGGTCGCAAAATACCTAGCCTAACCATGCTGGGCACCAGACTGACATTGAGAGAAAGTACACGGAATGAATAGAATATCAAAACGACCTCTTATTGAGGTCGTCTTTTCTAATGATGATGCCCATGCTTCTGCTCTAACTCTCTCACCTTCCGCCTATGTTGCGCATGATTACTTTGACTGCTATCCACTTCAATAGTGATATTCTGCACGCCTCTTTCTTCTAAACATTGACGCACCACTTCTTTGGTCCCCATCATCTGCTCCCAGTCCTCGATACAGATGTGGACAATAGCATTGTTCTCCAGACCATCCATGGACCAAATACTAAGTTGATTGACACTGTTGACATTGGGTAGAACCTCTAAATCTTTCTCCAAATCACTTGTCTCGACCCCTTCTGGCACAGCATCTAGGAAAATTTTCAGTGCGCTCCAAAAGCGAGGAATGGCTTTCGACAGAATAAAGATAGAAATAACCAGCGATAAAAGCGGATCAAGGATATACCAATCTGTAAATCGGAGGATAATCGCCATTAGGATGACGGCCAACCAACCAAGAGTGTCTTCCAAAAAATGCAAGCTAAGAATTGACTCGTTCTTTGTCTTTCCTTTACGAACTACCAGACTTGCTAGCACATTGATAGCTACTGCAATGATTCCCAGCCAGAGGATACCTTTCTCATTAACGGGTTGCGGGTGAGCGATCTTTGTGATATTTTCCAAGATCACTAGGACAGACCCTATCATAAGAATCACAGCCGTTAGCATGGCCCCTAAAAGGCTAAAACGTTTGTAACCCAAGGTGTACTGCCTATCTTCCTCACGGTTTGAGATTGTTTCTAAAAGGGCTGAGATACCAATGGCTATAGCATCCCCCAAGTCATGAACAGAATCAGCAAGAACTGCACTTGAACCAAAGATTCCTCCTGCAATAAACTCAACAATCGCATAGCTTAAATTTAAGAAAAAAGCTAACCAGATAGATGTTTTAGAACTCATTTCTCTCCCTCCTTTGGTATAATGGGTATATACATACTTCTTTCATTTGTATTATCTAATAAAATCCAAAGAAAGGATAGAAGCAAACTGTCAGTCCTGTTCAGTTCTGAAC
Source organism: Streptococcus oralis (assembly GCA_963527085.1). GTDB lineage: Bacteria > Bacillota > Bacilli > Lactobacillales > Streptococcaceae > Streptococcus > Streptococcus oralis_CV. The sequence goes on along the minus strand of CAURRB010000018.1, from coordinate 20,352 downwards.
AGTTTGTCTCAAGTGTCTATATGCCAAAAAGAGACCGTCGAGTCAGTAAGACGAAAAAAGCCATCTATCAAGCTTTTTTACAACTTTTGAACGACAAGGGCTATGATGCCACTACTGTTCAGGATATCATTGACCTAGCAGATGTTGGACGTTCTACTTTTTACTGTCACTATGAAAGCAAGGAACTCCTTTTAGATGAGCTCTGTCGCTACCTCTTTCATCATCTCTTTGAAAGGGAAGGACACTTTACGACCGAGGACTACCTCGCACATATCTTTTTACATTTTCAGAAAAACCAGGACCATGTCACCAGTCTCCTTTTTTCCAAAAACGACTACTTCCTACGCCAACTACACAAGGAGCTCGAACACCACGTTTATCCCATGGTGGCGGGTGACTTGCAAGAGGCCTATCCAAACATTCCGGCCTCCTACCTCCAGCATTTTGTTGTGACGAACTTTATCGAGACTCTAACTTGGTGGCTAAAACAAGGAAAATCTTATACCGAAAACCAAGTGGTGAGATTTTACCTTGATGTGATGGAGATGACCTCTCCAACTCCACTTGATAACTAAGCCTGTAACTCAGAAAGGAACAAACTATGTTAACTTCGATAATTCTAGGAATACTAACAATTGTACTAGCTCTCGCCTTCTCATTGCTTCACCTTGCTGCTGCTTTTTCAGCCATGAAACAAAAGAACTACAGTCTGGGAAATAAGTGCATTTTGGTCGGCAGTTGCCTCACCTCTCTGGCTCTAGCCATCTTTTACTTCGTCCCACTGGCGACCATTCTTCTATGGATTGTGGGCTCGAGTATCGTCTGCTATGGAGCCTACTGGAACGGCCAACAGAAAGAAAAACAACATATCTCGCACCACATCGTTCGTATAACGAGCGCTATTATCATTACGGTATTATTCATTTTGCTCTAACACAAAAAAGGATCATCTGATCCTTTTTTACTTTTTAAGCACTCTTTGCTGCCTTGCTCCACTGATACCACCCAACTAGACTATTGATCAAGTAAATCAGGTATTTCCCTTGGATTTGAAGGCTTTCTCCCCACCAGAGATAGATTGAAAAGACATTAGTAGCAGCCCAGAATATCCACTGTTCACGGCAAACAGCTGCCATGAGGATTTACCCTACACCATTGGTCGCATCAGTGATAGAATCACGATAGGGACGATTAGCTCCGATAGACTGATAAATAAACCCAAAGGCCAACCACCAAAGAACACTAATAGAAAGATACTTTGTCCAACCCTTGCCGTCTAGTTTACGTGCGACAAACTCTTGTTGTTCTTTCTTAAACTGGGCTTGATAAATCCAAACCAAGAGACCAATTGGCTGCATAATTGTAAAATAGAGAGTTGTTAAAACCTCACCATAGAAGCCTTTTTGAAGGGCAAGCACCAGATAAATGATGGAATTAATCAAACCAAATAGGTAGTTACTAGCACGACCTTCGGCTTCTCAAAGAGCAGAAAAAAGGTTAGTAAGGCTTGAGAGATGAATCATTTTAAAGGTAAACAATTCCAACAAGACGTCATCATTGTCGCTGTTGGTTATTACCTACGTTACAATCTGAGCTATCGTGAAGTTCAGGAATTGCTTTATGACCGTGGAATAAATGTTTGTCACACTACGATTTATCGGTGGGTTCAAGAATACAGTAAAATCCTCTATCATCTCTGGAAAAAGAAAAATAAACAGTCCTTCTATTCGTGGAAAATGGATGAAACCTATATCAAAATTAAGGGGCGTTGGCATTATCTCTATCGAGCGATTGATGCGGACGGTTTAACATTGGATATCTGGTTACGAAAGAAACGTCGAGCAGACGATAACAGCTATAAGTTAGAAGATACCGCCTATCAAGAAGATAAAGCACGCAAAGCAGAAACCGAAGATAAGCTAGCTATTGAAGCAATGAAAAGCAAGTACACCACGCTATTGCTAGAAAATATGTTGCTAAGTCCGTTTGAAATGCAAGATACAAAAATCATGGCAGGATTGCAAGTCCATGTTTACTCCCTCTATGACGAACTGAAAGAATTAAGAGGGCTAAATAGTGTTAAAGACCACTTGTCTTATGTTGCCAGCAGACGTGAAGAATATTCTAAGCATAATATCGCACGCTACCTCAAAAAAGTCATTGAACAATATCTACCAACGGTTAAAAGGCAGGACTTAAACCATGAGTGAAGACTTAAAAACGATCAAAGAGCTGGCGGATGAGTTGAGTGTTACAAAACAAAATATTCAATATCACTACCAAAGGTTACCAAAAGAATTACAGCTTAAAAGTTCCAATGGGTCTAATCTAATAAATTCTAAAGCAGAAAAAATAATTTTAGGTAAAGTAGAAAGTAGTAGCAAATCAAATACCAAAGACCAACAAATAAGTAGCAAAGACCAACAAATAGAAAAACTAACTAATTTGTTAGACCAGTAACAACGATTAGCCTTGCAAGATAAAAAGTTGCTAGAAGAATACAAGGCGGAAAATGATAACTTAAAAGCCCTCAAAATGCCCTCACAGGAAACAGAATTCAAACACTTAGACAATCAATATAAAGATGAAGTGAACGCTCTTAAAGAGAAGTTGGAAAATTTACAGGAACAAATCAAAGATCAAAAAAGGATAGAAGAACAAGAAAAACCAATAAAATGGTGGGGACTATGGCGAAAATAGATGATTCAGTTAAAAAGAAAGTTCCAGAATTGCGATTTAAAGGATTCACGGATGAATGGGAACAGCGTAAGTTGGGAGACGAAGTTCGAATAGTGATGGGACAGTCTCCTAATTCAGAAAATTATACTGATGATCCTAATGGGCGCTAAAAATGCGAAGACCTATGAAGACCTATTTTGTATTAGTCAAACAAAAAATCCAAAAGAAATGGTATATGATTATGACCATGAAACAAAGTAAAATCAAACCGAGTGATCTGAGGAAGCACCCGATGATCATGAAACGTTATTAAACACAAAAGTCACCCATGTGAGTTCTTGCCAGAAGCTGAAGTTAATCCTTCAACCTGGAAAACCCGCAGAGGTGACTTTTTCTATACATCTCGATTTTTCTGGCAATAATCATTAACCGATAAATATGTCTGTGAATCACCCAGCGACTCCGCTATGTCCATAATCCGCGGTGGTAGTAATCCCACTCGCTGGACAAGTTCGTGATTGCTGAACAATTCCCGTGGACTGCCGGCGAAGCCAAACTTCCCGTGTTCCATAACATACACCGATTCAAACTCGGCGGCGACCCAATCCATGTCATGGGTGATGGTCACAACTTGGTGGCCCGAATCAGCCAACTGATGGAAAATTGCGGTCAACTTGCGCCGGCTTTCCCAATCAAGCGACATCATCGGCTCATCAAATAAATAAATCGCCGGATCCACTGCCAAAACTGTGGCAACGCTCAACAGCTTGCGTTCCGACAATGACAGGTCATATGGACTTTCAGCTGTTTTATCATCCAAGCCAACTCTTTTTAGAGCCGCTAAAGCCCGCCTCGTAATCGTGTCGTGGTCATCTATGACCTGCGCGACATTCCACTCCACCTCTCGTTGAACGGTCGGGTTGAAAAGCTGATCGTCAGGATTCTGAAAAGTAATCCCAACCTTCAGTAACTTTTCGACTGGTTTAAGATCATTAAAATTTTCTCCATCGATCTTAATCACACCGGTTTGTGGTGTCAGCAAACCCGTCAACAATTTGAAGAGCGTTGATTTGCCGGCACCATTTTGGCCGACAATCGCCACCATCGGATCGGCGAAGTGTTTGTCTTCAACATCCAAGCTAAAGGACCGTTCCGGATAAGTGAACGTCAGGTGGCTCAGTTCAATTGTGGACATAACGAACCTCCTTCAGATCAGCGTAATTCACTGGATACCGGCCATCAGCCAAGTGCCAATCCATTTTTTGAGCAAGTTGCTGGATTGTCGGGGCTGGAATCTGCCAGTCAGCTGCCAAATGATTAAACACCTCACCCGGCCTGCCCTGGGCTACCATTTGACCCTCGTGCAGCACCCACACAACGTCGGCGACTTCGCACAAATCGTCAATTTCACTGGTGACAATGAAGACAGTCGTCTCTTTGACTTGGGCCAGCCATTGGAAAAATTGCCGGCGGCCAAGGGGATCCATCTCACTGGTCGGATCATCCATAATCAAAACAGCCGGATTAGCCACAATCGCCGTGGCAATTGCCAACCGCTGGATCTGACCACCGGAAAGGCTCTCGGGACGCAAATTCAGCTGTTCAATCAGCCCCATTTGCGTGGCAACTTCTTCAACCCGTTTTTGAATCAGTCCTTCAGCCATTCCCTGATTAATCAAGTCAAAGGCGATTTCATCGGCAACCGTGTCTGCCAACCCGCTTAGTTGGCCAGCTGGATTTTGCAGTACAACTCCATTCATGGCATTATAAACGGGCCAATTGTCAGACACTCGCTGGCCAAACATGTGCCAATCGCCCTCAATCTCAGCAGACACAATTTTGGGAATGACCCCTGCCAGAACACGGCACAAAGTCGATTTGCCGGAGTGGCTATTCCCGATAATCCCAACCACCTGGCCGGTATGAACCTCCGCGTTAATCTGACGCAGTTGTGGTTGCTCAGTACCCGGATAACGGGTGGTCAAATTTTCAATTACAATCCGTTTATCTTCGTCCATATCTTCCACCCAATCAATAAAATTGCCAATCCAGTCAGACCAATGTGCAGCGTCCGCGACAGGCGATACACGCGCTGGGAGGTTCTGACAGTCCGGTTGAGATTATCAAAACCTCTCAGTTGGAGAGAAATCGACCGCGTCATCGATTGATCCAATGTCTTAATCACCAATGGAATTAGAACCGGCAGGACTGACTTTAGTTTCTGAATCAACGTTTTTTGCGGATTGGTTCCGCGAACTTTTTGTGCCTGCTGGATTTTCCGCATATTGCGCATCATTTCCGGCAAAATATAACACACCGACATCAGAACGTAGACGGTTTTATAAGACAATCCGGACAGTTCCAAATAGGCCGCGTTTTCTGAAATACTCGTGGTCACCATAAAAAAGCCACTGGTCAAAATAATCACCAATACTCGACAACCCAGAGTGGTGGCGTAAATCAGGCCTTCTTTGTAGAACGACACCCCAAGCACAGAAAACAGCACAGTTTGATTCCGACTGTAAAATAACCCTTGGATGATCAGCATGGTGCAAATCAGAAACAGGCTGAATCCCAGCGCCTTAAAGGTGGTAGAACTCAATTTGGAAAATAACAATAGCAGTGTTGCGACAAGAATTAATCCGGCCTGAAGCAATAAATTCATACTGGCAAAGCTCAACAACGTCATGTCCAAGATGAACAAGAGCTTAGTAATCGGATCGATCACCTGGTACCACTTGAGCTTGACCCGTGACGCTCCAGAAATCAATGTTTTATCAGTCATCATTTATCATCGCTAAAGAAGTGCACCATCCGCTTCGGCAGCTGACGATAGATGAAGAATGCCAGGTAGGCCACGCAGACTTTATCCAAAATATCCAAGACAAACTCATCGGTAAATGAGGCCAGCCACACTGGTACATGATTGGCGACCATTACCGCAAACAATGAGTCACCCCAAGCGATACCGGTCTGACCACCCCAAAAGATGACGTTGAGTGGCGTTGAAATGACAGCTGAAACGATGGCAATAATAATAGCAGAAACAAATACTCGTCGCGCTGACGAGAACCACCCATTGGCGTGCAAAACTCCGACAGCAATCCCAATTCCGATGCTGGTAATCGCATACACGGTTGAAATTGGCGATAAGGTCAGCCCATAGATCACGTTGTTGATGAAACCACTAATGGCACCGGCAACTGGCCCAGCCAACATGCTGGTAAGAAAGGTTCCCAAAGACCCCAGCCAAACGGGCAACTTTAACCCCTCCGCCAAGGCTTTGGCAACATAGTTAATCCCCACGGCAGCGGGAATCAAAGTCATGGTGGCAGCACTTAACTTAAATTTCCACATACTGGTACGATGAATCGGTTCTGTTTTCATAATCTTCTCCTTTTGTTTTTAAAGAGCCGTGTCTGGATAGACTTTCGGACGCAACGCTCTATTATATATCTACTGAACTGTCTATACACAAGATTTCCATCCTTAGTCGACATGAGCTGGAAATCTTTATTTGTTAAGTAGTTCACAACACATTATACACCTATTTTGTGAATAGTCAAGTGTATTTACAGTAAAAATCTAGAAAATCCTGAAAATTTCCTCTTATACTCTTCGAAAATCAAATTCAAACCACGTCAGCGTCACCTTACCGTATATATGTTACTGACTTCGTCAGTTCTATCTACAACCTCAAAGCTGTACTTTGAGCAACCTGCGGCTAGCTTCCTAGTTTGCTCTTTGATTTTCATTGAGTATTATTTTCCATTTTAAATGACATTTAGTAACTCTAATATCAAAAAAGCCCAGACAAGATTGTCTGAGCATTTTCTATATATCGTTTAGCAAAGTTGAGTTTAGCATTTTCAAGCTATTTCTTCAACAAACCTTGTTCTTGTAAAAACTCCTTGGCTACTTGTTCTGCTGACTTGCCTTCAACACCGACTTGGTAGTTGAGCTGGCTCATCTGGCTTTCAGTAATTTTACCAGCCAATTTATTGAGAACTGTCTCCAACTCAGGATGTTTCTTGAGAAGAGCTTCTTTCATAAGTGGTGCCCCTTGATAAGGTGGGAAGAGTTGCTTGTCATCTTCCAAGACCTGTAAATCATAACGTGCCAACTCTGCATCTGTCGAATAGGCATCCGTGATTTGAATATCGCCTGACTGAATTGCCTGATAGCGAAGAGCTGGCTCCATGGTCGCTACATTGAGATTGAGACCATACATTGACTGCAAGCCCTTATTGCCATCTTCACGGTCATTAAACTCAAGTGTAAAGCCTGCCTTTAGCTGCCCTTCCACTTTTTTCAAGTCCGAAATGGTCTTCAAGCCATATTCTTGAGCAATCTTTTTCGGAACAGCTACAGCGTAGGTATTTTGATAAGACATAGGTTTGAGATAGGCCAGATGATCCTGTTTGGCAATGCCATCACGCGCCACTTGATAAACCTGATCTGGTTCATGACCTACTTTAGGTGCTGGTTGAAGCAAACTTTCAGTCACCGTACCAGTAAATTCAGGATAGATATCAATATCCCCTTTTTTCAGAGCTTCATAGAGGAAGCTTGTTTTCCCAAAATTCGGTTTAACAGTCGCAGTCATACTGGTATTTTCTTCAATCAGCAACTTATACATATTGGCCAAAATTTCGGGTTCTGGTCCCAATTTCCCAGCAATCACCAAGTTTTCTTTCTCTTTTTGAGCTAAGAGGGCTGGACTATAAGACAGACCGAGCAATATGGTCACCAAGGCAAAACCAGAGAAAATCGTCCGCAATTTTGCTTTTTCCATCACTTTTAGTAGGAAGTTAAAGGCAATGGCAAGCACTGCAGAAGAAAGGGCCCCAATCAAAATCAGACTGGTATTATTGCGGTCAATTCCCAAAAGGATAAAGGAACCCAGTCCCCCTGCACCAATCAAGGCTGCCAAGGTCGCCGTACCGATAATCAAGACCGCTGCCGTCCGAATCCCAGACATAATGACAGGCATGGCAAGTGGAATTTCAAACTTCTTGAGACGCTCCCATCTAGTCATCCCAAAGGCAATCCCAGCCTCTTGTAGACTTGGATCAATTCCCTTTAGCCCAGTGATGGTATTTTGCAAAATCGGGAAAATCGCATAAATCACTAGAGCCGTCAAAGCAGGCAAGGTTCCAATTCCCATCAAGGGGATAAAGAGTCCCAACAAGGCCAGAGACGGGATAGTCTGGAAAATCCCTGCAATCTGCAAGACCCAGTCCGCCATCTTTTCATGATAACGAAGATAAACAGCCAAGGGAATCGCAATAAAAATAGCTAGTAATAAGGTCAAAAGTGACAACTGCAAATGTTGAGATAGAGCTGTTACCCAATCACCAAAACGGTCCTGAAAAGTTGATATCAAATTAGCCATGAACACTACCTCCAAACAAGTCTGCTACAAAGTCCGTTGCAGGCGCCTTTAAAATCGTCTCAGGGTTCGCCACCTGACGAATCTCTCCGTCCTGCAAAACAGCAATACGGTCCGCCAATTTCAAAGCTTCATCCGTATCATGGGTCACAAAAATCGTTGTCATACCAAACTCTTTATGCAATTCTTTCGTCAGAACCTGCAACTGTTTTCTCGAAATAGCATCCAAGGCTGAAAAGGGCTCATCCATGAGGAGAATCTTAGGCTGACCAATCATGGCACGGACAATCCCGACCCGTTGCTGTTCTCCACCAGATAATTCATTAGGTAAACGATGCCCATACTCAGCTACCGGTAAACCAACCTTAGCCAAAAGCTCTTCTGTTTTCTGAGCAATTTCTTCCTTAGTCCAGCCCTTCATCTCAGGAATTAGGGCAATATTTTCCGCAACCGTTAGATTGGGAAACAGAGCAATGGCCTGTAAAACATAACCAGTAGAAAGACGAAGTTCACGCTCATCATAGTCTTTGATGCGCTTGCCATCCATATAAATATTTCCATCAGTTGGTTCCAAGAGACGGTTAATCATCTTGATCATGGTCGTCTTACCGGACCCAGAAGGCCCAACTAAAACCATGAACTCTCCATTCTCAATTCGTAAATTAACATCTCTCAAAACATCTTTTTCTGTATAGCGTAGCGCTACATTTTTATATTCAATCATTCTTTGTCCTCTATTTAAAACTTTCCTCGATTAGTCAAGTCTTCTACCTTAGGCATAACTTCCTTATTATCCCAATGCTCCACAACCAAGCCATTCTCCAAACGGAAGATGTCATACTCAGCATAAGGCACCCCATCTATCTGAGTCTGTCCATAGCTAACCACATAGTTTCCTTGTCCCAAAAGCTGGAAAACAAAGTCAAAAGTGACACCCTGTTCAGCCACATAGTTTTTATAAGCAGCACTTCCTTGGCCAATCTCATGATTATGCTGAATCAAATCTTCTGCCACATAATCATTCCACTGCTCTAGTTCGCCGTTTTGAAAGATTTCTGTCAAGAAACGGCGAACCAATTTTTTATTTTCTGCTGTCTTATCCAAATCTGTGATTTCAAAATCTCCAAAGATCTGGTCTAACTGTCCATTTTCTGGAGCGCGATAGTAGTCAATGACATCCCAATGCTCCACGATACGCCCATTCTCATCCGCACGGAAAGTATCTGTCGTCACCCATTGAGCTCCCCCGCCATTGAGATATTGATGAACATGAACAAAGACCAGATTGCCATCCTCAATAGTACGGACAATCTTGATCTCACGCTCGGGATAACGCTCAAAGAAATTTGCAAAGAAAGCCGCAAACCCTTCTTTCCCATCTGGCACGCCTGTCGAGTGTTGAATGTAGGTATCTCCAACGGACTGAGCTTGAGTCTCAGCAACTCGCCCGTCTTGAATAGCATGAATATATAGATTTCGTGCATTTTCAACTTGTTTTGACATATTTTATTCCTCATTTGCTTTCTCTTTCAGATTGTCCAAAATGCGTTCCTGATAACTTTCAAATTGGCGAATTTCTTCCTCAGAGAATCCTTTATAAAAAATAGCATCCAACTTTTGACTGATGCGATGGCCCACTTCTTTCTGGGACCAACCTTGCTCCGTTAGCTTGACATATTTCTTTCTCTTATCTATTCCACATGGGCTAATGATGACCAGGTTTTGCTCCTCAAGATTCTTTATCATGGTTGTGAGCGTATTGTTAGCGAGACCAGTCGCTAGCGCAATATCTGTCGCAGTTGCACAGCCCGTCTTACTATTCCATAAAACCGCTAAAATCTTTCCCTGCTCACTCCGATAAAGAGAGTCAGGGTCTTGTCTCAGTAACTTTTGAAAAATCCGCCCATTCAACAAACGAATATGATGGGCTACCAAATGACAATATTTCATGAAACCTCCAATTTATTTCCATATCGATACGAATGAAAACATTATAATACTTATTATTCTAACTGTCAACTATTTCGATTTAGAACTAATTTTTCTCAGTAAAAAATCTCCTACTCAAGGTAGAAGATTTCAATCTTATAAACTTAATCCGTCATGTCTGATACCAAAGTTCGACGCTCCAATGGAATACTGCACATAACTAACAAGAAAATGAAGCCTGACTGAATCCAGAAAAGGGCCAAGTCAAAGATTCCATGCACAGCAACCACTGTAAGGAAAGATAGATAAAGACCGATAATTGGACGTTTCCCCGACTCCTGACTCATATCCATCATCAAACGAACAGGAGCAACAGAAGACAAAGCTAATAAAATGGTTCCCACAATTCCGTAACTCAGAATCGTATCAATATAAAGGCTGTGAGCATGTTCATGATAAGGAGCATTTATCCGAGGATAAGAGTGCATATAGGTCAATGGCCCCTCCCCCCAAAAAGGATTTTGCTTAAACAAGGCCATCCCAGCATCCCAGATAGAAATGCGTTCTTCCATAGAGGAATCTAAAGTCCCCATCCGAACTCCCAAATCACTAGAAAAAAGGAAACTCAAGCCAATCGCAAAGACCCCAATACTAAGCCAAAAGGCCTTCCAGTTTTTAATGGTTGTAAAGAGATAAATGATGGCTCCAGCGATAATAGCAGGAAAGGCAGTTCGATTTTGCGTAAAGTTCAATCCAAAGAGATTAACAAAGCCTGCAATCACACAGAATACCTTCAACCAATTCAACTTGGTCGTTGTAAAGAGATAGAAGGCAATCATGATACAGAAACAACAAATAATTCCATAGTAATTAGGATTAAAAAAGGTCACTTCTGCCCGATTCTGATGCCATACCTGCATATTGGGCGAAAGAAAGGCATAGTTAAATTTCTTTACAATTTGGAAATGCTCCAAAGTAGCAAAAGCCGCAGAGAGCACACTACCAAACAAGATTGTCTGCAGTATCAGTCGAAAGAAAGCATGTGTCAGACGTTTCTGGTAGAAACTAAAGAAAATGAGGAAGAGAAACATCAGTAAAGATGCAACCAATCCAAGCCAATTCTTAGCGACGATAGAGATGATACTACTGTAGGCAATAAAAAAGAGAAGTACAGGATGTTTGGCCAATCCTTTGATAATTCCCTTCATCTCCCCAGTAACAAGTAAACCTATCAAATATAAAGCAAAGAGCCCTAAGAATAAATAAAAAGGTAAAAAGATACTTATGATCATCAAATACAAAAAGAAATCTTTTTTCGAAAGCCCTCTTATCTTATCCAGTAATCCAATTGATTTCAAAACGGATCCTTTCTGTTCTGGATTTCTCCAGAAGATAAATGCTAAACTATCTTTATATTCTACCATTTTTTCCGTCATTTGGGAACAATGAACACGTTTTCACCACAAAAAATTCTATCATCAATATAGCACTAGAACTGAATTTTTCTGCCGTTTTCCACTACTTGATAGGTCTGACTTTGCAGATCAATTTCTGCTACTGCTGTTACAGACTTGTCTTTATTTTGACGTTTGATTACAATGCTATGAGCTGTTGGTGTTTCAACGTCAATAGTCCCTTCTAGGTCAAAGGCCTCTGATTGATTACGGAAAGAAAATAGATTGAGAAGGGACTTCACCACAGGACGTTGAACTTCTTCTGCTATTTCCTCGTTGCTATAGTAATGACGATTAATATTTCGACCTTCTTTAGTTTCTTCTAATAATTTCAAGTCATTTTTTCCTGCTAATAGACCCACATAGTAAACCTGAGGAATGCCTGGAGCAAAAGCTTGAATCAAACGAGCGAGGAAATACTTGACATCATCATCTCCAAGCGCAGAATAGTAGGTTGAATTGATTTGGTAGATATCTAGATTGTTATACTCTGCACTAGAGTACTTACGTTTGACATTCGCTCCAACCTTATAGAGCTCATTTGAAGCATAGTCAATTTCCTCATCAGTCAGGATATCCTTGACATCCACCACTCCAATCCCATCATGGGTATCTAGTGTCGTAAATTGCTTCATCGGGCTCATCTTTAACCACTTAGCCAAACGCTCTGTTCTGGAACTGTAAAGAGTATAAAGGGTCACCATTGGAAGGGCAAAATCGTAAACATAGTAATCATGGTCCGCTATTTTAAACTGAATCGAATAGTGTTCATGAATCTCAGGTAAGAGCTCTGTCCCATACTCAGCAGCGATATCTCGAACTTTGTCCAATAAATTCCAAATATCTGGTTCCACAAAGAAATCATTGGTATCCAATTTCTTCACTGCGTAAGCAAAGGCATCTAGACGAATCAAATCACACCCGTTACTTGCTAGATGTTGAATCGTCTTACGGATAAATGCCATCGTTACTTCTTTGGTCACATCAAGATCAATCTGCTCCTCACCAAAGGTATTCCACAAATGTTCTACTGAACCATCTGCAAAAACAATCTCTTGCTTTGGTGCACGGTCCTTTCGCTTGTAAATTAAATCTACATCAGCCTGTGTCGGACGATTTTCCGGCCAAAACTTATCCCAGTTTAAAAAGAGATCTTTAAATTCACTAGCTTCATGTTTTTCTTGATAGTCCTTATAATATTTCGATTGACGAGAAAGATGGTTAATCATAAAGTCAAACATAAGATAATATTTCTCACCTAAACGCTTAACATCCTCCCAATCACCAAACGCTGAATCCACTTCGTCGTAGTCAACTGGCGCAAATCCACGATCACCTGTTGATGGGAAAAATGGTAGAAGGTGAACTCCTCCAATAGCATCGCCAAAATGTTCTTCCAAATTCTCATACAAGTCTTTAAGGTTATTTCCAAGACTATCTGAGTAAGTAATCAACATGGTTTTATTTTGAATGGTCATAGATGTTCTCCTTTTTCTGATGAAAGCCAAGTCTTATATGACCTGGCTTCGTAAATGAAAGATATTTTTAGGTTTTTGTTCATATTGAACTCGTACTACTATAGACTGCAAGCAACTAAGTACTACTTTCTTTTTTCTACATAGAATTGTAAACAAGCTGAACTGTTCCTCTATGTATGGAATTATAAATTCCCTAAGCACTTTCTTACTTCACTGCCCCGTTACTCATTCCTGAAATGATATGTTTTTGGAAGATGAGGTAGACAATGGTTATCGTTACAATTCCCACAATATAAGATGCAAAACTTGGGCCATAGTCATTGAAGTACTGACCTTGGTAGTTGTATTGGAAGAGAGGTAAAGTCCACATCTTGGAATCCTTATTCAGAATCAAGAGTGGCAACATAAAGTCATTCCAGAACCAGAGAGCATTGATAATCAAAGTTGTCGCATGCATGGGCTTCAACATTGGAAAAATGATTCGACGATAAATTGTAAAACGATCAGCCCCATCAATTTCCGCAGCTTCGTCCAAACTATCTGGTACACTGATTTTTATATAACCAACATACAAGAAGAGAGTCTGTGGAATAGCATAAGTTAGGTAGAGTATTACTAGCCCCCACATATTTGCTAGACCGAGTTTACTCATCATAACTGTGATGGGAATCATAATCACCTGAAATGGAACAAATATCCCTAAGATCAAGAGCGAATACATAATTGCAAAGGCTTTTTTCTTGGACATATTTCGAGCAATGGAATAAGCTGCAGCTGGTATAAAGAAAGCCACTACAATCAATGATAACACCGTAATAACTGCTGAATTCCAGAAATAGCCTCCAATTCCATCCGAAATTAATCGTTCATAATTACTCAAGGTAAAAGGATTGGGCAAACTAAAGAAATGATTCATGATATCCTTAGTTGTCTTGAAAGAACTAAATACTGTTACCAACAAAGGAACAAGTATAAGAATACCACCGACTATCAAGAGGACGTATTTCCAAAACTGATTCAATTTTTCTTCTTTTTTCATGTGTAGGACTCCTCTATTAGATTTCAAATTTCTTTGATAGCTTGATTTGGATCAGAGAAACAATTCCAATAATTAAGAATAAAATCAAGGCAATTGCATTCGCATATCCATATTGATTACTCTTGAAAGCATAGTTGTAGACTAAAAGTCCAAGAGACGTTGTAGCATTATTTGGACCACCACTCGTCAATGCAAAAATTTGGTCAAAGGCTGTCAAACCGGACTTAAGAGCCAAGATAAAAACCATTGAGATCGTTGGCAATAAATAGGGCAATTCAATCTTCCAAAAGGTTTGTTTACTGGTTGCACCATCAATTGATGCTGCCTCTAAAATATCATTTGGAATACTCTGAAGACCAGCAAGAAAGAGAATGATTGGCATTGCTACTCCTTGCCATAGAAGAACAAAAATAGTTGCCACTACCGCTCCGACTGGTGTCCCCAATAGACTCTCTTGTAGAAAACCAATCCCTAAAATTTTTCCAATCGTTGGAAGCCCATAGTTGAAGAATTGTTTAAAAATCAAGGAAACTGTCAAACCAGACAAAACAGCCGGGAAAAAGAACCAAGCTCTAAAGAAGGTCTGCCCCTTCATCTTCGAATTTAAGGCTCGTGCCACAACCACCCCAATCGTAATCTCTCCAATAATCAATGCCAGAGTTAAAATCAAAGTAAAGGCTATGGCTGTGAAGAATTTCCCATCAATCATCAGCAATTTGTAGTTATTCAAACCAACAAATTTATAATTATAGGTCAATCCAGTCCAGTTAGTCAAACTATAGAAAGCACCTTGTACCATTGGAAAGTAAAAGAAGATAGCTTGTAAAGCAAGCGGGATGAGCAAAAATGTCCAACCCCAGTATTTATTTAAAAATTTTCGAATAGCCATATCATCTTAACTCCTATTCTAGTCCAAATCTGCCTTCATTGGATTAAAGAAAGCATTGAGATTGTTTGCCATATTTTTCAGATTTTTATCCATCAGGTAACCTGCACTTAGATTAAAAAAGTCTTCTTCAGAGTTCCAGCGTTGGCCCAACCAAACATAATGTTTGTCCGTAAAAGCCAGTTTAGAAATAGCTGCAAGCGCTGAATCTTCTTTTTCCTGTATGCCTTTTACCGCAACAGGTGATCCATCTACATCATAGTATGACTGCATAGCTTTTGGACTAGTCATATAGCTGATAAATTCTTCGGTTTCCTTAGGGTGTTTGGTAGTAGCTGAAGTTGATAATGCCATATCCCCTGCACCAACAGTGACTTCTTTTCCTACTTCTTCTCCAGGAAAAGCAAACATCCCCACCTCAAATTTTGGATCCTGTTGATTAATTGCCGCTAATGCCCATGATCCTTGTGGCATCATCAAAGCTTTTTCACTCGAAAATGCTACCACCGCATCATTATAAGAGGCACCACGCCAACCATCTTGAGCATTATCTGCTAATAAATCGAGTCGTTCTGCATCTGCTTTTAAAATAGCATCATCTGCAGAAATAGCATTTGGTTTTGAAAAGCGAAGGTAGTTATTAGCCGCGTCTCCACTACCCGTAAGAGTAATGAGAGAAAGTTGGTGGTAACCATTTAATGTCCAGCCTTCATTGCCCGCAACCGCAAACGGAGAATTTCCACTATCTTTTATCTTTTTAACAATCTCTTGAAATTCTTTAAAAGTCTTCGGTTCCTCAAGTCCTAATTCTTTAAACTTCGTTTTATTGTAATAGATTCCATAAAGGTTGGCCGTTAAAGGCACACTATAAATCTTCTTATTGATTGCATACTTTTCAGCATAGTCATTCTTGATGTTCTCAAGATAGGGTTTTCCTGTCATATCCGCAAAATAACCTGCCTTCGCCCACTCCTGAAAATCCATATTTTGAGGATAGATATTAATAATATCTGGAACATCTCCTGATAAAATCCGAGTCTTTAGAACAATTCCAGCTGAAGGTACTGTAGTCAGCTTCACATCAATATTAGGGTGTTCCTTCTCAAAATCATCCACTATCTTTTGCAAGGTATCTGCCATCTCGGTCTTCTGGTTAAAAAACTCAATCGTTACCTTGCCATCAGTTGATTGATTGTTCTGACCACAAGCCACGAGGCCTAGTAAACTTGCCCCAGCTACTAAAAGAAAACCTGCTTTCTTATACCATTTCATTGGAATGCCTCCTTGATAAATTTATACGCTTTTATTATAGTCTTTTGAATTTATACTGTCTACTCAAAAAATCTCCTGGTGATAAGGTAACAGTTAAACCTGCATACATGAGCTCTGCACCCGAGTAAACAATGTTTGTCCCTTCCAGCTCATAAAGCCCTTCCACTTCTAAGTCTTTCAGTTTCAAGGTGGTTTCCTTTGTTTCCACAACTGACAGGACTCGGACGTAGGTCACAATCGTTTGATTTTCATAGTTAAATTGCACAGCTGCTTCATTGGATTCAGCATCGGGATTGATTAACCTATACTGATTTCCCAACTGGACTACTGGTCGCAATTCTTTATACAAGTTCACCTGATTAGCAATCTCAGCTTTCTCTTCATCTGATAAACTTGTCAAATCAAGCTCATAGCCCAGATTTCCCATCATTGCCACATGACCGCGAGTTTCCAATGGTGTCATTCGTCCCATCTGATGATTTGGTACTGCTGACACATGAGCCCCCATAGAAATGGTTGGATAGAGATAGGATGAACCGTATTGAATTGGTAAACGTGCAATTGCATCAGTATTATCACTAGCCCAGACTTGTGGGAAATAACGCATCATACCAAGATCATTTCTGCCACCGCCACCAGAGCAGGACTCAAAGAGAATATGACTATGTTTCTCTGTCAGATAAGAAACGAGTTCGTAAAGCCCCAGCATGTACTGATGAGACTGCATCTGGGTTTCCAGATAAACTGAACCATTCCCCAGATTAGTAATATTACGGTTCATATCCCATTTGATGTAGTCAATTTTATGATGAGAGAGGAGTTCATCTAAAACATTTTTCAAATATTCTACTACCTGAGGATTGGCAAGATTAAGTACTAATTGATTTCGAGAATAGGTATGCTCATAACCTGGAACCTGAATAGCCCAGTCAGGATGTTTACGATACAAGTCGCTATCAACAGAAATCATCTCCGGTTCTAACCAAAGCCCAAACTGCAAACCTCTTTCATGGATAGCTGAAATCAGACTTTCTAGACTTCCACCCAGCTTTTTCTCATTAACAACCCAATCACCTAAAGCACGATTATCATCAAAGCGATTACCAAACCACCCATCATCTAATACAAAAAGTTCTATTCCAACTTTCTTAGCTTCATCAGCTAGTTCTAACAGTTTTTCTCTCTGAAAGTCAAAGTAGGTAGCTTCCCAGTTATTGATAAGAATTGGACGCTCTTTTTTAGAAAATTTACTTGGCATAATATGCTTAAGTACAAAATTCTGACTTTCATGACTAATACCAGTTAATCCCTTATCTGAATAAGTCACAAAAGCTACCGGTGTTTCAAAGTTTTCCTTAGGATCTAACTTCCAAGAAAAATTTTCTGGATTAATCCCAATAGCAACCCGAACTTCATTCAATTGATTCTTTTGGACAAAAGCTTCGAAGTTTCCACTATACATCAGTTGTAGAGCAAACACATTCCCAGCATCCTCTGTAACTCCTTTATCACATAACAGAAGAGCTGGTGTTTGAGCATGCCCAGAAGCACCACGGTTCGAACTAATTGAAAAGATTCCTTGTTCTACCTGTTGATGTCGGACAGTCTTTTCACGAGCATAAGCTCCCTGTAAAGTCACTATTTCGTAAGCTGCAGCAGGAAAATCAGCCATAAAAGAAAAGTCCTTATGAATGACAACTTCCTGATTACTATTATTCTCCAATTTGCTGTAACTAGCAATTGTCGCATCATTATCAAAAGCAGTATAATACAAAGTCAGACTAAGTTGAGCCTTAGGATCTTCTAAAATCAAGGCAAGAGTTTCTGTACCATCCATGCTGTGAGGAGAAGGTAAACCCTGTGGACCATTCTGACCTCTTAAAATCTTTGCTTCTACAAATCGAAAGTCTGTTACTTCAGTTGCATCGTGCTGAACCTGTAAAGTTGGTTTTCTAAAGTCACCCAAACCATGTTGTCCAAAAATCTGACGTTGCGTATCCAAACTAAAGGTTCTATTAGTAGCTATTGGATTAGCAGAAAAAGCATGATCGCGTTCGTAAACACTATTAGCCCCTCTATAGTTCTTAATAGTCTTTCCTAAATGTTTTAATAATAAGAACCCATCCCTATTTTCAATAATCAAACTTAAACCTTTACTCTCAACGTAAAATAGATTATTCTCTATCCGAATTCCCATAAATTGCACCTCATCGATTTCCTGATAAAATTTTAGCAAATAAAAGCGCTTTCTAAAATAGAAAAATGTCTCTAAAGTATGGTAAAATGTTAGGTAGGAGGTGGCCCATGCTCGTTTTTTCAGAATATCAGACTGGAACAATTGATCTTTCTCTTAGCTTCTACGGTTATGAAGAATGCACGCCTAACTACTCTTTTGGCCCAGCTATTCGAGATACCTATGTACTACATTACATTACTAAAGGAAAAGGTCAATTCCATTATAAGGGGAAAATTGTTGATTTAAAGGCAGGAGATTTCTTTTTACTAAAACCAGATGAATTAACATTCTATCAAGCAGATAACCAGGATCCTTGGGCTTACTACTGGTTGGGGATCACTGGAGGGAGGACACCCGACTACTTTGCTCTATCTCAAATTTCTGACCAATCCTACCTCATCCAGTCAAATAACTGTCATACACAGACAACTGCAAAACTTATCTCAGATATTGTCCGCTTTGCTCAGATTACAAAAACTAATGAATTGGCTCAACTCCACATCATGGGACAACTCCATGAACTAATGTTTCATCTAGGAACGATTGCTCCCAATCAGAAAAAAGAGAATATTTCATCAACCCACCAACTCTATCTTGACTGCAAACGATTAATTGATAGTCACTATCCACAATCGCTCACCATTCAAGATTTAGCAAAAGAGCTATCGGTTCATAGAAGTTACTTGACTAGTGTGTTTAAAGAATTTCACCAACTCTCTCCAAAAGAATATTTACTTTTCGTTCGAATGAACCGTGCGCAACAGTTACTAGAACACACAAATGAAACGATCAAAGTCATTGCATATTCTGTAGGTTTTTCAGACCCACTACATTTCTCAAAAGCCTACAAACAGTTTTTTCATAAAACACCTAGTCAAACTCGAAAGGAATACTCTCACTCCCTCTTAGCTAGAAAGGAAAATCAATGAAATCACACCAACTAGTTTACCAAATATTAGCTAGAGAAAACGATTATGTTAGCGGAGAAAAAATCGGAGAAGAACTGAATTTAAGCCGTACATCCATATGGAAAGCGATCCAACGTCTTCAACAAGAAGGCCTAGAAATTGACAGTATCAAAAATAGAGGATACAAGCTTATTCAAGGCGATCTGATATTGCCTGATTTGATTCAGGAGAAAACCAACTTAACCATTCACTACAAACCTGAGACCAAATCAACACAAACAGATGCAAAAGAAGGGATTGAAGCTGGAAACAAAGGAAATACACTCTATCTTTCAACCTGTCAAACAGCAGGTCGTGGCCGCTTTCAGCGTCCCTACTATTCTCCATCTCAGGGTGGGATCTATATGTCCCTGCATATTCAACCCAATCTTCCCTATGAAAAACTCCCTTCCTATACTCTCCTTGTAGCTGCTGCAACCTACAAAGCCATTAAAAATCTAACTATGATAGAAGTAGATATCAAATGGGTAAATGACATCTACTTAAAAAATAAAAAGATAGCCGGTATCCTCACCGAAGCAATGACATCAGTTGAGACAGGCTTGGTTACAGATGTCATTATCGGACTTGGTATAAATTTTTCTATAGCAGACTTTCCAGATGACCTAAAAGAAAAAGCAGGTAGCCTATTTATGCCACCTGCACCAATTAGTCGTAATGAGCTCATCAGCGAAATATGGAATTGTTTCTACAATACGGATCCAGATGAGCTACTTTATATCTATAAAGAAAGATCATTAGTTCTTGGAAAAGAAGTTACCTTCCAGCTAGATGGAAAACTTAAAAAAGGACTTGCAAAAGAAATCTCAGAATCTGGTCAACTACAAGTCGAACTTGCAAACAAACGTACTATCTGGCTAAATAGCGGAGAAATATCACTAACAAATTGGTAATAAACAAATCCCCCTTTTAACGATCTAGAAGGGGGATTTACATACAAAAAAAGAGCCTGGAAGCTCCCTTTACGTACGGAGAATGGGGGATTCGAACCCCCGCGCCGGTTACCCGACCTAACGATT